>JBDGYW010000042.1:0-20907 GCA_039588935.1 Gemmatimonadota bacterium
GGCAGTCATGCGCTCGTTGATGCTGAAGGTTCTTGCTTTCACCATTGTACTGTGTGTGCCATCCACCGCATTAGCTCAGGGCAGCGGAGACGCGGACGCCATCAACCAGTTGATTGACCGCTATGGTGCGCTTGAAGATTCGATGGACATGACAACACAGGCGGGCCTCATGTCCCAAGACCGCGTCTGGATCGCACAGGGTTTTGGCCGTCGCACCAACCAAGCGCAGAACATGACCATTCAGCGGGCGACACTTGACGCTATGAAGGAACAAGCGCCCGGTATCAAGACATTCACGGAGGATCGCGACCGACTCATAAAGTTCTACGGGAATGGTAGAGTGGCCGTTGCCTCTTTCTTCCGGTATCAGACGGCGGTACTGCCAGCGGATGCTCCAGAGGCGGTTGTCGCAGCGATGTCGGTCATCCCAGCGTCTGCCGCTACCGTAGTGCTTGAGAAACAGAATGGAGAATGGAAGATCGTGCATACACATTTCTCCGATCTCGGCCCCCCGGCTGGCGGTAACTGAGTAAATCGCAATCACCGTTAAGAGGAGGCACTGATGCGCCGATTCGTATTCGCAGTATTCACTTTGACCGTGCTGGCCGCGTGTCAGCCGGTGACAACCGAACTGACCGAGGAACAGAAAGCCGAGATTGAGGCTGCGGTTCGACAGGTAGCAGATGATATGTACGCCGGTGCAAGGGATGCAGATTGGGAACGCATCGTGAGCCACTGGCGGCAACAGGACGGTCTTTGCCTCATGGGCACCACAATTCGCCCTTGCCCTGAGGTACGGGAGGCATATCGGCAAGCCTGGAGTCCGGACCAGGAAGTACGCCTTGAGCGACAGGAGATGGAGGGGGAGGATATGAGAGTGGTGGCCTTGACTCCGACTGTGGCAATCATGGCACGTACTACAGAGGAGAACAGGGCATACCGGTCGAATGGTGAGGTTTCGCGGGGAACATTCGCTGCTTTCGCTGTCTTCGTCCTGGAGAACGGTGAGTGGAAGGCCCACTCTATGCAGCAGGCATCGTGGCCAATCGAGGACGAGGAAAGCGGCGAGGGTTGAGAACAGCATAACAGCCCAACTGTTCCTTCACCTGTCGCTGAGATCAGAACCGCCCAGCCTCGCGCTGGGCGGTTTCCCACTGTGGAAACTATAGTGGAACTCCAACACAAAACTGCTTGATTCAGCTTGTGCTACTCGGAATGGCTTGGTATGGGGACTGTAAGAGTTGTGCGGATTTGTGCCGAGTTCGCCCGTCTTGGCCCGAGTCGGAACTGAATTGAAAGTCCGTTGCTCTACCGACTGAGCTACCTGGTCGAGGGCACAAACATCACTTGGACTGAAGGGAGAAACTGTAGCGGTTTCTGTAGCGGTCTGTTCGTGTTTATCCGTTACGACGCTTCAGCAGAGGGGAGTGAGAAAGCCGCGTAACCGCTTGTCTGACCAGAGATTACATACGAATGGCAACGGATGCGAACGAATGCTCCAAACCGAAAACCATACTTAAAAGTCAGCCATACCTTCCTTTTAAATCCCTTGTGTCACACTGTCTCAGCAAACTGAAAGAAACGATGGGGATTTCTCAGTGAAGAGATTTCGCGCGAATGGTCCTACTGGGCGTGGTCGATTGAATCCCGCCCGCCACTCACTACGTGACGCTTGAAGTATTCACATCCTGTACACAGCACTGTACACTATCGTTTGTGTGCACGGCGTAAACTGACGTGTTCTTATGTGCACCAAACGCAGGACGTGTGCACCGATGCCCGCAGAAACACTAGAGAAATGGGCGTTTCTTCGTTGGTGGTACACACTGAACGTTGTATCTTCAGCCCGTCATGCCTGACCTTTCTCGGCTGATGGCCCGAAACCGCGCCATCGAAGCATGGGTAGGAGATCGCGTACAACAGCTCTTGGCGCGATTGCCACGACTCGGCGTCGATGAAAACACGTTGCTCCTCGGCTTTGCAGTCGCAATCGGGGCCGGCGTTGGCTTGGCAGTTATCGCGTTCTACAAGCTGATCGACCTCTTCCGAGAACTGGCTGTAGCGAGCGCCGGTCTGCTTGGCGGTATCGGCAGCCTGTCGATCTTGATCGTGGTGTTGGCAGGCCTGGTGTTGACCCGTCTCCTCGTACGCTTCGGGACCGACGACTCCGATGGCGAAAACATTCCCGACGTGATGCGCGCCGTCGCCAAGCGTGGTGGCTCCATACCTTCCTTCCCGGTGGCTGTAAAGACTGTGGCTGCGGCTATGGCAATTGGATCCGGTGGCGCGGTGGGTGCGGAGGGCCCCGTTGCCGTGGCAGGGTCTGCCCTGGGATCCAAATTCGGACGCGTGTTCAGATCGGGGCCGGCCCGCCTGAAAGTGCTGGTGGCATGCGGTGCCGCTGCGGGTATCTCGGCCGCATTCAACGCTCCGATCGGCGGGGTGTTTTTCGCACTGGAAAAGGTCGTTGGGAACTTCGGTGTCGCCTCCTTCCCCCCGGTTCTGGTGGCCAGCGTAGTCTCCGCGGTGATTGCCAGAGCGGCATTTGGCGCTTCACCGGTGATCGCCATACCCACCGAATATGGCGTCGGCTCCCCGGCAGAGTTGGTGCTCTATGCACTCCTTGGAATAATCACCGGACTCGTCGCAGTTCTTTACTCCCGCGCTGTGAACAGTGGCGACAGACTCGTGGGCGGACCTCGGCTGATTTGGTACCGAATTGTAGCGGGAGCATTGGTTGTTGGAGCACTGGACATCATCTTCCGAGCCGACCTCTGGGGCCGCGGGCACGAGAGCTTCACGTTCGAGATGATCGGCGATCGCACCGCGCTCTTTCTCATCGCATTGGCATTTGCAAAGCTCGCCGCCACCGCAGTAACGCTTGCCGTGACTCGCGCCGGCGGGCTGTTCACACCTGCACTGTTCATTGGTGCCACCCTGGGCGGCGGCCTTGCGGTCGCGGGAGGACAGTTCCTACCAGGGTTCACGATCGAGCCGGAAGCATTCGCACTGGTCGGTATGGCAGGCCTCATCGCGGGCTCCACTCACGCACCGCTCACAGCGATCATGATCGTGTTCGAGATGACGAGCGACTACGCACTCATCTTGCCACTCATGCTGTGCGGTGCCGTGGCACTGATCACGGCAAAACGCGTGTACCCGGAGTCGATCTACTCCGAATGGTTGGTGAAACGCGGGGAGTACATTCACCGGGGCCGGGACACTGCGATACTGGAGCGCCTCAAAGTACGCGACTCGTACAACAACGATCCAAACGTCATCGGCGAGAACGCATCGGTGCCTCAGATCGTGGCCGCCATCACCGCTTCAACGCAGATCGAGTTTCCCGTTTTGGACCACGATTTGACGTTGGTCGGAATGATCTCACAAGAAGATATTCGGACCGTGCTTGCGGACGCACAGACGCTCTCGCCGGTCATTCTCGCAGGTGATCTGGCCCACCAGCAGTACGAGTCGGTCACTCCCGACGACTCACTTAGAACCGCGCTACAAAAGCTCGCGGTTCGCGGCAGCCACCATATTCCAGTGATCGAAGGTGGGAACGGCGACAGGCTCGTGGGTCTGATCTCGCGGCAAGAGATCCTGGCTGCGTACGACCGAGAACTGCTGCGGGAACAGTAGGAAATCAGAAGATTACGCGACAAACTGAGATTCGCTGGACACCGCACCTGCGCGATAATCTGCATAGCCCGCTCTGTCGTTCTGCCGCTCTGGCTTTTCCATCCTGCTTTGAATTGACATCTACGGGCCCACGAAGTAACGTCGAACTTCCATTACCACCAATTGCCTGGAGACACACATGAAACGACCCATTGTGATCTTGGCGGCAGGATGCGCCCTGATGTTGGCCATACCAATTGCTGCCGCCGCACAGGGCTTCTCCGTCAACGAACACGGAACCTGTTCGATGGCTCGAGGAGGAACGGGCGTGGCATCGCCTTGTGGCGACGGCTCGACGATCAACTTCAATCCTTCCGGGATCGCCGGCATAACGGGCGGCCTGGTTGGTGTCGGAGTCACCGCTATTCAGGCAAAAGGGTCGTTCACCGATGACCTGACATTGTCCAAGGACGAACTACAGAACGGCATCATCCCGGTCCCACACGCATACTTCGCGTATGGCATCAATGACAAGCTGGCAGCCGGGTTTGGTTTCTTCGTGCCATACGGACTTGGAACGATTTGGGAGAACACCTTCGAGGGCAGGTTCAACGGCTACGACAACGACCTGCGGTCGATGTACTTCCAGCCGACCTTGGCCTATCAACCTCATGAGAAGATCAAGATCGGCGCCGGGTTCGACTTCGTCGTCGCATCGCTCAAGCTCACTCAACGAGTGGACCTATCAGCTGTGCCCGCACCCGCCCCCGCCCCCCCCGGGCTGACTCTCGGTCAATTCGGCGTGCCTTTTCACACCGATTTCGCGAACGCTACCCTTACGGCGCATGGTGCAACCGGTATGGGCGGCAACTTCGGGATCACGGTCGAACCGGTCGATGGCTTCAGCATCGGTGCCCGGTATCTGATGCGCGTCAAGCTGGACTACGAGGGAGACGCCGAGTTCGAGGCTGTCTCCACCGGACTGGTTCTCCCTGCCGGGAATCCTTTTGGCGTTCCGGCAGGGACTCCCGTCGATCTGCTTGTGGCCGGCGAATTCCAGCCTGGCTCGCAACTCGGCAATCAGGGGGTGGAAACGAGCATCACGATGCCCGATCAGGCAACGGTCGGTGTGGCCGTCGACGTTTCACAATCATTGATGCTGCTCGTCGACTGGCAGTGGATGAACTGGTCCGTGTTCGACGAGCTGCCGCTTACGTTTGAGAATCAGGCCGAAGGTCGCGTGGTGCACGAGAACTACGAGGACACGCACGGTATCCGTGTTGGCCTCGACTGGAACAACGGCGACCGCCTGTCTGTTCGCGGTGGCTATATCTATCACAACGGTGCCGCTCCACCGCAGACAGTCACGCCGCTTCTGCCAGAGGGAGATCGCAACGAGTTCACGGGCGGGTTTGGTCTGAAGCTAACCGACAACCTTACCGCCGACTTCGCGTATCAGTTCCTCAAGCAAAACGATCGTCGTGGAAGAGTTCGCGAACCCGAAGGTACTGCTGCACTCACACCAGCCGACGCCGACGCAATTAATAGTGGGCTGTACACGTTCAGCGGGCACCTGTTCGGCGTTACCCTGTCGGTGCGCTTCTAATGTCTACGAGAATACGAACGCGAGAGGATCGCGATATGACCCGTCATTGCAGATGGAACCGGACACTGGCAACGACGTTGCTCGCAGCGCTGCCGCTGTTTGGAGCGTGCGACTCAGAAACCATCGTGACAGTTTCACCAAATGCCGTTGACCCAATGTTTGCTCGCTACGTGTCGATAGGCAACAGCGTCACCGCAGGCTTCCAATCGGGTGGTCTCACCGCTGCGATGCAGATGGAATCTTACGCTGTGTTGCTTGCAAACCAGATGGGGCTGACGGTTGGTGGAGAGGGGGCAGAGTTCAATGTACCACTGATGACGGACCCGGGCTGCCCGCCCCCCATCACAAACATCTTCACTCAGGAGCGTGTATTGGGCCTCACTGCCGGTGACTGCTTTTTGAGACAAGCAACTCCGGAGTACTTGAGCAACGTTGCGGTTCCGGGGTCAGCGGTGATCGACGCACTGACCAACATGGACGCCGGAACCAACCCGAACGCATTGACTACCCTTTTCCTTGGCGGTCGCACACAGCTGGAGGCTGCCGCAGCGGCGGAGCCGACATTCGTCACTGTGTGGATGGGCAATAATGACGTGCTTGGCGCGATCACGAGTGCGGGCACTGCCGGCGACGCGTCGCACGTGACTGAACCGGCAACATTTGCGACTCGCTATGCGTCGATGATGGACGAGCTGCAAGCGATGGGGACGATCGAGGGCGGTGTGCTGATCGGCGTGGTGCAGGTCGTTGCGGCACCGTATCTGACACAAGGGAGAGCATGGGCCGGCTTCGAGCTACAATTCGACGCGCTGACGGCTCCGCTCAACGTCTTCAACGTGAACGCGAACTGCCTCACCTTCCAGGCGCTCACTGCAACCGATACCGCCTGGACTTCGGTTCCGTTCCACCACGGCGCTCCGATTCTCGTATCAGCCAACGCAAAGATCGACTCGGTCCAAGGTGGATTGCTGAACCCTCTCACGATGGTGCCGGCCGAGCTGGATTGCTCGGTTGCCGACGTGATCACGGTCCCTGAAATGGTGAACCTCATAACCTCGGTGACCGCCTTCAACACTGCTATCGAAGCCGAGGCAGACGAGCTGGGCTGGGTGTACTTGGACCCGAACGCGTTGCTGCTGCAACTCGCCGCAGCGAACCCGACCGCGATACTGCCGTTCCCGGCGTTCGGATCGACCGACCCGGCCGCCTTGGCAGCTCCGTTCGGAACTGCGCTCAGCATCGACGGAATACACCCGAGCGCGAGCGCACATGAACTGGTGGCAAATGCGTTGATTTCGGCGATAAACGCCAACTACGGCACCAGCATACCGGCAATCAACTAGTAGCAGGTTGGTCCTGCTGTTCCACCTTTGCGGGAGGTCGATTTGGTCGGCCTCCCGCATTTGTTTAGATTCACGCCGGTCATGAGATACACAGGAAGTTGGAGTTCACCGATATGCAGGCGGATCTGCACCTCTGCCGGTTATGTGCTGGCAATCGTGACGGTAACATCTGCCGCTCCTGCACGTGCCTTGGCACAGTACCCCGACACCTACATGCTTGGACGCGGTGTGCTCAGGATGAGCTTCGAGCCATCGTACATGAACTGGGGCTCCAGACTCGACACGACTGGAGTCGCCATACCACTGGGTACGGATTTCTCCGATTCCACCGGTGCCAACTTCTTCCCGACCATGAGTCCCGCCCAGGCCGCCATCTGGTCGATCACAGGTGACTCTTCACTTGGCATCACAACCGGGGCCATTCGCACCCAATTGGATGCCGACGTCCGCCGCTTCCCGTTCAACTTCCGGCTTGGCCTTCACGACAAGCTGACCTTCACTGCCTCGATCCCCGTTGTCACCACACGGATGCAGGTCGCTTTCGAGGAGGACACCACTGGATCGAATGCGGGGTGGAACCAGGCTTCGGTGCTTTCGAGCGCGGCTGCCGGTGCGGTGGGGCAGATCGCGTCTTTACTTGGTCAGTTGGAAGCCTCGGCTAACGCACTGGACGCCACGATCAACAGTGGCGGATTTGATTGCCCGGGTGGGCCTCGGTGTGACAGTGCTCGCGATCTAGTCAGTAGAGCGCGCGCCCTCGTCATCGACCTGATTGCGCTCACCGGGGTGAGTCCGAACGGCCAACTGTCGACGACGCTGCCACCATTCGCTCCAGTTGCGTCATCGGCCACAGGCCAGGCACTGACGGCTGCAATCCAAAACATATCCACGGAGTTTCAGGCTCTCGGCGCCCCGGCGGTCGCAGGCACGATTCCGCTACCGGGGGCAATTATCGACCCGGACAGCACTAGTGTGCAGAACGTGCTTACCGAGACCGGCTTCGGATACGACGCTCAGCCGCTCGAGTTTGTCAAATATCGACAGAAGCTGGGCGACATCGAGCTTGGCCTTCGGCTAGGCCTCCTGCAACGCGGGTCAATCCGAGCTGTCTTGTCCACCACAGTCAGGCTGCCTACAGGCACGCGTGACGCACCCGACCACTACGTCGACATCGGCACCGGAGACAAACAAACAGACGTTGAGACTGGCATCGAAGTCGCGTTCGAGCCAGGTAGCGTGGTAGGGCTCGCCGTAGCGGCACGCTACAATCTCCAACTCGGAGACCAACTCGTGCGCCGGATCAATCCACCACATCAGCCCATCGCACTCGCCTCGACCGAACATCTAGTCTCGCGGAACCTGGGCGACGTGCTCACAGTAGCGGCGTTTCCCACGTTGAGGCTCAGCCAGAGCTTCCGCGCATACGGAGCACTCCAGTACTACCGCAAGGGATCCGACGCATATGCCTGGCCGGCAGACGGTTCATTTCATCCAGAGTCCTGGATCACGCCGGGTACCCTCGAGATCGAGAGCGGGATGCGCAGCCTGAGCGTAGGTGCGGGGATTCACTTCCGCTCCAGTGCGCGCGATGGAATCAGCCTGCCGGCTGAGGCGGGAATCTATTACCATGCAGCATACCAGGGATCTGGAGGGTTCACTCCCAAGACAACGGGCGTGACATTCTATTTGCGGCTGTTTCGGAGGCTGTTTGGGAGTGCACCTGCCGAGCCCGAGGTCGAGGCAGAAGAGCCGGTGGGCAGGTAGATACAGGAAGTTACGAGTCTACAGCAAGGTAAATCCAAGGGCGATACGCGCACCAACCAGCTAGCTCTTCTGCCGCTCTGCAACTCTGCCGCTCTGCATTTCCGCTTTTCTAATCATCTCCCGCGCATGCTCGGTCGCGACCGGGTCCGTCCCGTCACCCAGCATTCGCGCCACCTCTTCAACTCGGCTTTCGCCTTCGAGGACAAAGAGCTCGGTGCTGGGTAGACCATCCTGCTGGCGTTTCTCCACCCGTAGATGGTGCCGCGCACGCGCGGCAATCTGCGGGAGATGGGTTATGATCAGCACCTGCCGAGATTCCGCAACCTGAGCCAGTGCCTGGGAGACCTGCACAGCGACTTCGCCACCTATGCCCTGATCGACTTCATCAAATACGAGCGTAGGGATCGAGTCGTGTCGCGCGAGCACCACTTTGAGCGCCAGCATGAGTCGCGACAACTCTCCACCACTCGCCACAGTGGCCAGGGGTCTGGGTTCGATGCCCTCGTTCAGCGTCACCAGGAAGGTCACCACATCGCCACCCGAGGCATTTAGCTTTTCCGCAGGGCGGAGCTGCACCTCGAATCTCCCTTGGTTCATGCCCAGGCCGGGTAGCAGCTTGTTCACGGCCTCATCGAGTTTTCCGCCAGCTTTGCCTCGCTTTTTCGTGAGGCGCGCCGCGGCAGCGTCGAGTTCCTGGGAAGCGGTCTCAAGGCGCTCACCGATATTCTCCAGGTCGGTGTCTGCGGTGTCCAGCAGGTCGAGTTCCTGTTGGGCCTGCTCGCCGGTGCGAAGCACATCTTCGATCGCAGGTCCGTATTTCTGTTTCAGACGGTATAGCGAGTCACGGCGTCGTTCAACCGCCGCCAGACGTTCGGGGTCAACTTCGATAGACGAGGCATATTCTCGCACACCGCTGGCGAGTTCCTCGACGTTCGCCAGTGCAGTGTCCAAGAGTTCCTGCCATTTGCCCACTGTCCCGTCGATGCGTTCGATCGAGGACAGTTCCTTCAGCGCCCAACCAAGCGTGCCTGCCGCTGAGCCTTCCTCCCCATCGAGCAGCGCTGCAAGTCGTTCCGCGTGAACCGTCAGGTCCTCGACGTTCGCCAGCTTCCGGTTCTCCAGCTCGAGCTCTTCGTACTCGCCAGGCCGCAGCTTCGCACCGGCAATCTCCTGTGCAACGTGCCGCAGATAGTCCGCTCGCTTTCGCACCTCATCCCGCCGCGCCGAGAGTTCTGCCTCCTGCTTTCGGAGTTCGGAGACTTGCTCGTACATCGAGCGGATCGAATCGACGTCGTCGGTGTTCCCTCCGAATGCATCGAGGATGTCTCGCTGCGAAGCACCTTTCAGGAGTGATTGTGCCTCGTGCTGTCCGTGAAGGTCCACCAGATAACGCCCAATCGTTGCGAGCGCACTTACCGTGGTTGGACTCCCGTTGGCCCACGCACGGTTTCTCCCTTCGTTGCTGATGTCACGCCGAACGGCCAGACGGTCTTCCTCTAGATCCACACCGGAGTCACTCGTGACTCGGCGGATCTCGGATTGGCCTTCTACATCAAACGCGGCCTCCACCACGCAGCGATCGGCTCCAGGACGCACCAGATCGCTGCTGGCTCTTTCACCCAACAGAAGGGCAAGTGCATCCACGAGCATCGACTTACCTGCACCGGTCTCACCGGTGAGGACGTTCAGGCCAGGTTTGAGAGAAAGGGTGGCGTCACTGATGACCGCCAGATCTCTGACACGGATTTCGGTGAGCACTCGAGCCTACTCCTGACGTGCGCGCAGTTCACCCCATTGTAGCAACTCACGCACTCTATCCAAGTACCCTTTCTTCCCGAGACGTACCAAATGCACTGAGGTCGGAGCCCTCCGAACCTCGACACGATCGCCGGGACCGAGCGAGTCTCCATGTTGTCCGTCATAGGAAACAATCACTTCGTCTCGTTGCGGTGGGACAACCTGCAGGCTGATCTCTGCATCGCCGGGAACAACCAGGGGACGAAACGCCAAGGCATGCGGGCAGATCGCGGTAATGACCAGGGCGTCGGCTGCGGGCATTACAATAGGACCACCCGCACTCAAGGAGTAGGCAGTCGAACCCGTGGGCGTAGCAACGATCACTCCATCCGAACTGTACAATCCTACCTCAGCCCCGTTCACAGTCACTCGGTACCGAAGCACATGCGCCACGCCCGCTTTGTGGACGACAATGTCGTTCAATACCACAACGTCGGATCTCTCATCTCCACTCTCGCCGACGATTGATGTCTTCAGGGCCATCAACTCCACCGTGCGATGCTCGCCGCGAACAACGGCAGCGAGCGCATCCTCGAGCCGGTCCGGTGTGGTGCTGTTAAGGAACCCGACGTGACCCAGGTTCACGCCGAGAATCGGGACCTCGGAGGGCCCGAGGTAACGAGCCGCGCGAAGTAAGGTGCCGTCACCTCCCAGCGTAACGAGTAGGTCGATTCCTGGGCCGTCGGGACCAAACTGAGGGACGGGTTCCGGCCACGCGTCGGAGATGCGCGGTTCTCCGGCAAGAGTCAGCCCGTTTGCGCCAGCAAATGCGACGATCCGTGCGAGGAGTGCCGATAAGTTCTCGTAGCTCGGGTTCCCCACGACGCCGACTCTCATGCGGTAGTGAGGCTCTCTTCCGTGGCGCACGCTCGGACCTTGGAGGCAATACCCTCGGCTGTCAGCGAGACTTCTTCGAGCTGCCTTGCCCGGGTGGCGTGCTGATACATCTTGTCCGGAATGCCCAGCACGGCGACTCTCACGCCCGGATCCATGGACTCCACCATGGTTCCGACATAGCTCCCGAAGCCGTTCACGTCAGTACCTTCTTCAACCGTTACGAACAGGCGATGCGAGTGAGTCAGCCGCCTCAGCAAGACTTCGTCGAGGGGTTTGATGAATCGGCAGTTTACGACAGTTGGGTCCAGACCATCTTCCTTTAGAAGTTCTACTGCCTCGAGCGCCGGCTGGCACATCACTCCGACCGCCAGGATGGCGCAATCACTGCCCTCCCGCAATACCTCCCAGGTACCGTACTCCACTGACGCTACCTCGCTTGCCGGAGGTACGACGGTTGGCACATTGTCTCGGGGATACCGGATGCTGAACGGGCCAGCGTCATGTTCGAGCGCGCACCTCATCAAGCCGATCAACTCGGAACCATCCTTCGGTTGCGTGACAGTCATTCCGGGAACGGTCAACATGTAGGCGATATCGTACAATCCCATGTGCGTCTGCCCGTCCGCACCAACCATCCCTGCCCTATCCATGCAGAAGATTACCGGCAGATTCTGGAGCGCAACGTCATGAAAGACACAATCGTACGCGCGCTGTAGAAACGACGAGTAGATCGCGACCACCGGGCGGATTCCCTCGGTGGCCAGACCGGCGGCAAACGTGGTTGCGTGGGCTTCAGCGATTCCAACGTCGAAAAAACGCTCCGGGTACTTCCGCTGGAAGAAGTTGGTTCCGGTTCCCGATGGCATCGCAGCTGTAATGGCCGCTAGTTGCGGGTACTCACGCCCAAGGTCCATGAGCGCTGTTCCAAAGACTCTCGTCCAGGACGGCGTCTTGCCGGGCTTGCTGGGTCGCACGACACCGGTGGCCGGATCGTAAGGATTCCGGGCATGGAACCTCTCATGATCCGGCTCCTCGAACGGGAAGCCCTTACCCTTTACAGTCAGCACATGCACGATGCGTGGACCGTCCAGCTTCTTGACCAGGTCGAAGGTCTTCGTCATCGCATCGATGTCGTGGCCATCGATCGGGCCGAAGTATCGGAAGCCGAACTCCTCGAACAGCATGCCCGGCGACCAGAGGTTCTTGATGCTCTCCTCGATGTTCCTCGCCAAGTCGACCATTCGTTTGCCGCCAACGACCTTCGATGCTCTCTCGACTACCCCCTTCACCCGCTCGCGAATCCGGTTTGTGATTGGGCTGGCAATGATGGAACCGAGGTACTTGCTCATTGCCCCGACATTTGGCGCGATGGACATGCCGTTGTCGTTCAACACCATGATCACGTCGCGTTCGGAGTGGCCGGCGTTGTTCAACCCCTCGTACGGGAGGCCGCAGGTCATCGCGCCGTCGCCAACCACCGCCACTACGTCGAACGACTCCTCTTTCAGATCTCGTGCGGCGGCAATGCCGAGTGCGGCAGACATGGCTGTACCGGCGTGCCCCGCCGCGAAGATGTCGTGTTCGCTCTCGTCCGGCCTGAGGAAACCGGACAGGCCATCCTCTTGGCGCAGCGTCGGCAGGCGATCGTTGCGGCCTGTCAGCACCTTCCACGGGTACCCCTGATGCCCCACGTCCCAGATGATCTTGTCTCTGGGTGAATCAAAACAGCGAAGCAGCGCGACCGTGAGTTCGACAACACCCAGGCCCGAACCGATGTGGCCGCCGGTTTGGGACACCACTTCGATCAAGCGTTGGCGTACTTCATCCGCCAGATCCTGCAAGGCATCGGCGGGCAACTTTCTGACGTCTTCTGGTCCTGAAATCGATTCGAGTAAGCTCATCTACTGTTGTGCATCTCTAAACACTTGAAAGAAATAAGTTCAGGAGCGGCGATTGGCCACGAACTTGGCAAGGCCGCCCAACAACTTTGAATCTATCCCACAATGGGTAAGATGGTCCACGGCACGCTTCACGCGCGTCTCTGCCTCTTGCTTTGCTGCGTCCATCCCAAGTAAACCCGGATAGGTTGCTTTGTTCTGCGCCGCATCCTTTCCCGCAGTCTTACCCAGTTCGCTCGACGTCGCTGTCGTATCCAGAATATCGTCTACTATCTGAAACGCCAGGCCTATCTCTTGGCCGTACGATCTCACCGCTTCCACCTCAGCATGGCGCGCACCTGCGGCAAGCGCACCCAACACGCCACAGGCGGTGATCAGTGCTCCGGTCTTCGCGCGGTGAATCCGCATCAGCTGCTCCAGTGATACTTCTCGATTCTCCGCCTCGAGGTCCAGCACCTGACCACCAACCATGCCGCTCGCACCCACCGCCCGAAACAACTCAGAGCCGATCGCGCCAAGCACGCCCTGGGATAGACCCAGCCGTAGACCACCTGATGCAAGCACACGTGCGGCGAGCGGCACCATTCGGAACCCAGCCTCCGTTGCAGTTGGTACGTCGAACTGGCAATGGGTCGAGGGTCGGCCACGCCGAAGATCGTCATCATCCATACAAGGCAGATCGTCGTGGACAAGGGAGTAGGTGTGCAGCACCTCGACGGCAGCCGCCAATTCGACAACGTCTCCGGATCCCCCTAGTGCATCGTATGCAGCTATCAGTAATGCCGGACGCAACCGCTTGCCCGGGGCCGCTAGGGAATAGGCAATAGCTTCGCCAATACGCCCATCGAAATCCTGGCGCGCTCGTTCAGACCAGTCAGCCAACACATCGTTGACCGCGCTACGGGTAGTCGCGAGGAACTCCGCGAGGTCAGAGGTCGAGATCGTCCGTACCGAGTGTGCCGTCGTTCTCCTCCAGAACACGTTGAACGGTGAGTTCAGATTGTGCCAGCAGCTCGCGTGCATTCTTGAGTCTAGTGACACCTTCCTGGAACAGGTCCAGGGCCTTGTCCAAGTCGAGGTTTTCGCCCTCCAACGACCTCACGATCGCCTCGAGACGTTCGACTTCTGCGCGAAACGATAGCTTTTCTTCGCTCATAACTCAGCCGCCATCTTCTCCAAGTTCCTTCTCAACCGCTCGAGCAGCGACCTCGCCATCGGAAACGGTGAGGCTGAAGCCGATTCCCGGCTCGAAGTCACCGATGTTTTTGAGCACGCGCCCCTTCTCGTCGCGGGCAACCGCATAACCTCTCTCGAGCACCTTGAGAGGGCTCAGGGCGTCCAACTGAACGCCCAATCTGTCAACCAAGGCCTTGCGGCTATCGACCAAGGTCGAAATCGCATTCGTCAGGCGGTCAGTCGTGCGGGCCAGTCTTTCTCGCCCCAGCATTGTATGCGAAGCCAATCCACTCGCCAACCGCTGAGCCAGCCCACTTGTCACACCGCCCACGTCGATTCGGTCGGGTAGCGCGGTTTCCGCGGCGACTGACGGCGTTGGGGCCCTTACGTCGGCAACGAGATCTGTTAGCGAGATATCGGCCTCGTGCCCGACAGCCGAGATCGTGGGTACTGAAAGCGCCGCCAAAGCCCTGGCCACCTTCTCGCTGTTGAACACCCATAGGTCTTCGGCGGAACCACCACCGCGCCCAATGATCAACAGGTCCAGACTCGGGATTCTATCAGCCAATGCGAGGCCCGCGCACAATCCTTCCTCAGCTCCTTCTCCCTGCACCAGACTCGGAACGACCAGCAGTTCAACCATGGGCCAACGTCGTCTCGCCACCGAAACGATGTCCCTGAGAGCCGCGCCATCAGGGCTGGTAACGACTGCGATTCGGTTTGGGAACTTCGGCAGCGAACGTTTGCGAGCGGGGTCGAGCAAGCCATCTCGTTCCAACGCAGCACGGGCTCGCTCCAACCGCAGCTTCCACAGCCCACCCTCGTCAGTAGGAACGAGTCGCTTCACGGTGAGCCTGAACTCACCGCGTTCCTCCCATACCGTGGGCTTTGCCTCGATGAAGACCTGCGAGCCCTCTTCCGGCGGCGCCGGTAAGCTTCGATTTGCATTGCGCCACATGACGCAGCGCACCTGAGCGTCGGCGTCGCGCAGTGTGAAATACCAATGCCCACTTCGATAGGCTTTGAAACCCGATACTTCCCCACGTACCCAGACCTGAGTGAACCCGGATTCTATTAGACGGCGTGCCTGCTTCGTTACGGCCGAGACACTCCACGCACCGTCGCTCGGATTCTCCTCGACTTCAGAAAAGAGGTCTAGACCTCCGTCCACTGTCTTGCGGCCTGTACCGTGTTGTACAACAGCATAGTGATCGTCATCGGCCCTACACCACCCGGTACGGGAGTGACCGCGGACGCCACTTCGAGTGCCGCATTGAAGTCTACGTCACCGGCGATACGATATCCCTTTTCCGTCGAAGGATCGTCCACTCGGGTCGTCCCCACATCGATCACCACGGCACCCGGTTTGATCATGTCGGCGCCGACGAACTCGGGCATTCCCATGGCTGCGATCAGAATGTCACCCTGTCGTGCATACTCGGCAATATTCTTGGTGCGCGAGTGACACATCGTCACGGTTGCGTTGGCACCTCTTGCTTTTTGCGTCAGTATGGATGCCGCCGGCCGGCCAACCAGATTGGAACGACCCAAGATCACCACGTGGGCTCCCTCGATTTCGGCACCGCATCGGATCAGCATCTGCTGAACCCCGTACGGAGTCGCGGGACGGAAACCGGTTGGATCGCCAATTGAGACCTTGCCGACGTTGACGGGGTGGAAGCCGTCCACATCCTTTCCAGGATCGATGGCCAGCAACACCTTCTGTTCGTCGATCTGCTTCGGAAGCGGGAGCTGCACCAGGAATCCGTGGATCTTCGGATCAGTATTCAGCTTATCGATGACACCTAAGAGCTCAGCTTCGGGCGTGTCTTCGGGCAGTGTTATCGTCTCGCTGTGCATGCCGATCTTTTCGCACGCCTTGCCCTTCATCCTCACGTACACCTGACTCGCTGGATCCTCTCCCACCAATACCACCGCAAGGCCAGGGGTCACTCCCTTCGCCTTGAGTTCTTCTATCTCGACTGAAAGATCCGCTCTCATCTGTTCGGCAATCGCCTTGCCGTCAATTGTCTTAGCGTGCAAAGTTCACAGCCCTCGTTTCACGGATTACAACCACTTTGATCTGTCCCGGATACTGGAGTTCGTTTTCAACCCGGCGCGCGATTTCATCCGAAAGCTCCTCCGCGCGTTTGTCGTTGATCGAGTTCGGCGCCACTACGATCCGGACTTCACGACCGGCCTGAATGGCAAAGGCTTTCTCTACTCCGTTGAATCCGGTGGCTATGTCTTCGAGCGCCGACAACCGCTTGACGTACGTCTCGAGCGCTTCCCTACGTGCACCTGGACGAGCGCCGCTGACCGCATCAGCGGCCTGGACGAGCGCCGAAATGGGTGTCTCATGCGGAGTATCGTCATGGTGCGCCGCGACCGCGTTGACTACCACGGGATCCTCGCCGTACTTTTTCGCCACCTCAACACCGAGTTGAACGTGAGTGCCTTCGTGCTCGTGCGTCAGAGCCTTGCCAATATCGTGGAGAAGGGCACCACGTTTTGCATGTTCAACGTTCAGCTTGAGTTCCGCAGCCATCATCCCGGCGAGGTGTGCCACCTCCTTTGAGTGACTGAGAATGTTCTGGCCGTACGACGTCCTGTACTTGAGGCGTCCCACCAACTTCACGAGATCGCCATGCATCCGGCGAATCCCGAGATCGTACACTGTTTGCTGTCCGGCCTCGGCTATCTCCACTTCGATCTGCTTGGAAGTTTTTTCGACCACTTCCTCAATACGTCCGGGATGGATACGTCCGTCAGTAATCAGTTCTTCCAGCGCAAGCCGTGCCACTTCACGGCGAACTGGATCGAAACACGAGATTACGACGGTATCAGGTGTGTCATCGATTATCACATCAACACCGGTGGCCGTCTCGAAAGCTCTGATGTTGCGGCCCTCGCGCCCGATGATACGTCCCTTCATTTCGTCGCTCGGCAGTGCCACAGCCGACACGCTTACGCCGGAAGCATGCTCGGGGGCGAGCCTCTGGATGGCATACGCAACTATGGATTTGGCCTCTTTGTCAGCGGAACGCTTCGCCTCCTCTTTGATCTCGCGGACCGATGCCGCCGCTTCGCTCTTGGCGGCGTCCGTCATCTCCTGGATCAGCTGCTTCTTGGCTTCGGCCTGAGTCATGTGGGCGAGTTCCTCGAGCCTCGCCTCAACCTTCCGTTCAGATTCGTTTAGAGCAGCTTCCTTGTCTTCCAGGTGCTTCTCGCAATCGCGCGTCGACTGCTCGGAGCGCTGCACCGCTTGCTCGCGATCGTCGAGGGCGTTCAGTTTCCGATCGATCAGCGTTTCCCGCTCGACCACTCGTTCCTGCAGACGGTCCAGCTCCTGCCGCCGCTGCTTTTCCTCACCCTCCCACTCCTCACGGAGCTTCATTACCTCTTCTTTGCCCGCTAGCACAGTACGCGCGTGTTCAGCTTCAGCGTCCCGTTTTGCATTGGCAAGAAGACGTTCACCTTGCTGTTAAACGGTAAAAGACCGCCCCGGCGAGGACAGCCACGCTGGGAACGGCCAGTGCAAGAATCAGAATGAGCTGGGATTCGCTCATCAATCTATCTCCAACGGCAGCACAATGTTGTGACCCGGCTGCCGTAATTATCTGGATTTTCTCGTTTTAGGGCTCTAAGTTGCGGCCCAGCTTGAATTTACACTTCGTCACCGAACGCCGCAATCGAACCGGTCGCACGTGATGTCCGCTTCGCAGGCGGCAGCACTCGACATAAGTCCGTTGAGAGTTCGTTGAGACGGTCTGCTATCTCCGATGCGGCCCCCCGTTCCGCAAAAAGCTCGTCTGTGATCGCTAGAGCCGCTAGGATGGCGGCTTTATGCGCCTCTACTATCGCGCCGCTCGCAAGCACCTCTTTGAGCGCGCTATCGACATACTCGGCAACTGCCCTAGTGTATTCGGTGGTGCGGTCCGACTTGAGCGTGTATTCATCACCACCAATCGAAACCTTCACCACCGTCTTCTTTTCAGTCACCGGCTCTGCTCATCCATGTCTACCTGCTCCTCGAGGAACTTGAGCCGGGCCAACAAACCATCCACTCGCTCGCGGACCAACTGCAATCGATCGCTCTTCTCGTGGTTGTCGCGCTCCAATTCGGTAATCATCTCGCGCGTTGTGACCATATCGTGATCGATGCCCATTTCGGCCCTGTCCGACTCCGCCTTGTGGGCTCGCCGACGCCAGGACGTCACCTCCTCATGGACGTGCCCAAGAACTCTTTCGAGTTCCGCCAACGCTCTGAACTCAGGCCTGCCTTCGTTCGACACTCAACTTTTCCTTCAGCTGTTTCAAGATCTTCGCGACCGTCTTGTCAGCTTCGCGGTCTTTGAGCGTTCTCTCGCGGGAGCGGAGGACAAGCCGCCACGCGACACTCCTACCGGCAATATCATCGGACAGATATTCGTCGAAAACGTCAGCCGATTCAAGTAAGGGCCCGGCCGAGCCCCGTATCACCTCTTCAACCTGTCTTGCCGTCACGCCCGGCGGAAGTACCAGCGCCAAATCTCGTTCCACAGGCGGTGTCGTCGGCAATGGCTGGTATCTGGCTGGTGCCTCATCGGAAATGGCCATATCCAACTCGAACCCGAATAGAGGTGCACCCCATGCCGGGCGTTCGACGGCGAGTGCACCCGCCCACCCTACCTCTTCCTCATAGACCGTTTGCAGCACCAAGCCATCTTTGCCGGGGATTACCGTGCCAACCACTCCACACAGTTCCACCATCCGAGCGAAGATATGTTTGAGATCCCATAGATCGTAATCGGATGACCCGTCATCCGACGACCAATGCGTCGGCGTACGGGACCCCGTCACAATACCGGCAAGCTGCAGTGTCTCTGTGGGCCTCACACCTTCGCCCGAGTCGCTGAACACGATCCCGATCTCGAAAAGTCGAACGTTTCGCTCTCGCACCGACCAGTTGTGTTGCGTCGATCTGACCAGGCTCGGGAGCAGGGACTGTCTGAGATGTGTCTCCTCCTGGGACATCGGATTGAGCAACGCAACGCCGCTGTCCTCACGCTCTGGAATTCCCAACGGCAACGACCGGGCCTCGTTCAGCCCCATAGCCGTGAGCACACGGCGCACGCTCGCTTTGAGCTTCTCAACAGGGGCGTCGGGTACGGTACTCGTACGGAATGGCCGGAGTTCAACAGGAAACTCGTCGTATCCAACAAGGCGGGCGACTTCTTCAATCAGGTCCACCTCACGGGTCACGTCCGGTCTCCACCCAGGCACTTGCACTGCAAGACGATCACCCTTGGGGACCGAGACAAAGCCTACGCTCACCAAGTGCCGTTCGATTTCATCGAGTTCGATAGCTGTGCCGAGCAAATGCTCGACCCGCTCGGGCCGGAGGAATATGACTCGGCCCCGTTCTGGCACAGGGTACACGTCGGTCGGTGGATTCGCCTCGGTGCCGCCTGCCACAGCCCTGATCAACGACACCGCTCGCACCAGCGTGTCTTGCATGCCCTCGAGGTCGATCCCGCGCTCGAATCGATACGACGCTTCAGTCGTCATCCGTAGGGCTTTTCGCGTCGAACGGATTCGTTTCGGATCGAAGTAGGCACATTCGAGGAGAACATCGGTGGTTTCCGCGGACACCTCTGACTTTGCTCCACCCATCAAACCTGCAACCGCCGTCGGTCCCTCAGCGTCACAGATCAGAGTCATGCCGGCATCGAGTTCCCGCTTTTCGCCGTCCAGAGTCTGCACCAACTCTCCCGGCTCAGCCGAACGGACGATGATCTTGTTTCCCCGGATCCTAGCCAAATCAAAGGCGTGTAGAGGCTGGTTTAGCTCGAAGAGGATGAAGTTCGTGGCATCCACCACGTTGTTTATCGGCCGGGCGCCCACACCACGGAGGCGCGCCTGTATCCATTCGGGCGACGGCCCAACCTTCAGGCCTCGAATTACGGCCGCCATGTAGCGCGGGCACCCCTCGACATCCTCGATGATCACATCGACCCCATCGACTTTTCCTGGGCCATCAGTTTGCACTGGCATCAAGAAGTCAGATGGCGAGTTCGGTATGTCCTCCAGCTTCACCGTTAGGCCGTAAGACGCACCAAGATCGCGGGCAATACCCTTGTGGCAAAGCAAATCCGGCCGGTTTGGTGTGATGTCGAGAACCAGTCTGGTATCTGCGAGCGGCACGGCGTCGAGCAGCGGAGTACCTGGGGGGGCGTCGGTGCTCAGCTCCAGGATGCCCTCGTGATCGTCACCCAACTCCAACTCACGAGCCGAGCAGAGCATACCGTTTGAAGCGACACCCCTGATTTTCCGTGCCGTCAGCTTGAACCCACCGGGCAGAACGGTGCCGACGGCAGCATACGGGTATTTCTTTCCCGCGATGACGTTTGGGGCACCACAGACTACCTCAACGACAGCGTTGCCATCATTTACCCGACACAACGTCAGACGATCGGCATTGGGGTGCTTTTCAGCAGACTCGACCAACCCTATGACAACGTCGCCCAAACCGTCAAAGAGTCGTTCGATCTCATCAGCGGGCGCACCCAACATTGCCAGTTGCCGTGCGGCGTCCATAGGATCGATCTCACGACCGAGCAGAGCGGATAGCCAATTGACCGAAGCGTTCACGTTACTCCACGAACTGGTTGAGTAGCCGCATGTCATTCTCGAAAAGGAGTCGGATATCGGGAATTCCGTATCGCAGCATTGTGATGCGATGGGGCCCCATTCCGAAGGCGTACCCCGTGTATCGCTCTGAATCGATTCCACAGTGCTCGAACACGGCCGGGTGTACCATTCCAGCGCCCATGATCTCCAAAAAACCGGTCTGCTTGCAGGTGGAACAACCGCTGCCCGCACA
>JBDGYW010000043.1:0-17467 GCA_039588935.1 Gemmatimonadota bacterium
CCCGGATCAGGCCAAAGAACGACCTCGCTGACTCGGTCTCCCAGATCGTGCCCCTCGCCTCTCCATTCTCCAATGCTCTCAGGGCTTCCGTCTGTTGTGACCATTGCAGCGATTCGAAATCGCCCTCGAACATGATGTTGCTGGTTTGCTGAATTCCGGCAATACCGTTGCGGTAGGTCTCCCGATGCTTGCCAAAGACGCCCGCGAGTTGCCTGTCGATGTAATTGACGACACCGGCATCCCTTGCACCGGCATCTTGATCGGCCGGGATGATCTGCTCCGCAATCGCTTCTACCACAGTTGCTTCAGCATCCGAGAGGAAACGCCATCTACCGCCAGATTGCGCACACGCCGACATCAATGTCATTCCACCAACGGCGGATCCAGCGGCCCTGACGAATGCTCTTCTGCCGAGTTCAATGGGTGTCATCTCTCACTCCACATCGCGGACACGTACTCATAAAGAACCTTCGTGTTTCAATTGTGTGTTGGTGTTCTTCTATAGACCGGAGAACCTCATGAATCGGACCATCGCACCTACAAAATGATACAGCACCGCCCCGCTCGCAGTAAGGCGCGGGCTCTCGTTGTCGATCACTGGGAGCCGTGGGTATGGATCGATGAGACTATCACCGTTGTGATGTTGCAGTCCCTGCTGTATCTTGGCGCCTTACCTGACCTTCGTTGCTGTGTTTAGGCAGGCGATGCACCGTTCCGTCAATCGCTAACCAGAGCTAGCCGCCATGGACTTTTCCACCATCGACTACATCGTATTTGCGGCCTACGTGCTCCTTATCGTCACGATCGGGCTGTGGGTTTCACGAGAAAAGGAAGGGCACGAGAAGGACACCAAGGATTACTTCCTTGCAAGCAAATCCCTGCCTTGGTGGGCCATCGGTGCGTCGTTGATAGCGGCCAACATCTCGGCCGAGCAGTTCATCGGCATGTCCGGTTCCGGTTTCCGCGTCGGACTGGCGATTGCCACCTACGAGTGGATGGCGGCTGTGACCCTGTTGCTGGTCGCATGGTTTTTCATCCCGATCTACCTCAAGAAGGGCATCTTCACGATGCCGCAGTTCCTGGAAGTTCGCTATGACTCCCGCGTGCGGACGCTTCTGGCGGTCTTCTGGCTGTTGGTCTACGTCTTCGTCAACCTGACGTCGGTCCTGTATCTGGGTGCCCTGGCACTCGAAGGGATCATGGGGGTGAATCTGTGGGTCGGGGTGATCGGGCTGGCGACATTCGCCATTGTGTACAGTGTCTACGGGGGGTTGAAGGCGGTGGCCTGGACCGACGTGGTGCAGGTCGTGTTTCTGGTCGGGGGTGGGTTGCTTACCACGTATCTCGCGTTGGACGCCTTCGGTGGCGAACAGGGAGCTGTCGCCGGATTCTCTAGGCTCCTCGGTGAGGCGGGGGATCGCTTCAACATGATCCTCTTTGAGGGCGAGTTGTCCTACACCGACGACGCGGGCCTCACACAGGACGCCTACGACCTGTTGCCTGGGCTGAGCGTGTTGGTGGGGGGGATGTGGATCGCGAACTTGTTCTACTGGGGGTGCAACCAGTACATCATCCAGCGGACCCTCGCCGCCAAGGACATCAGGGAAGCACAGCGCGGGATCGCTTTTGCCGGGTACTTGAAGCTGCTCCTGCCTTTGATCGTCGTCATCCCGGGTATCGTAGCCTACGCGCTCAACGCGCCCATCACACGCGGCGATGAAGCCTACCCCTGGTTGCTCAACGAATACGTAGGTCCTGGGTTGAAGGGGCTGACCTTCGCCGCCCTCATTGCCGCGATTGTCTCCTCGCTGGCGTCGATGATGAACAGCACGTCCACCATCTTCACGATGGACCTCTACCGTCACTACTTCAGGAAAGAGGCGTCGGAAGGGGAACTCGTGCGCGTCGGGCGCATCGTGGCGGTAGTCTGTACGTTGATCGCCGTCGTGCTGGCCCCGCAACTCTCCGCGCTCGATCAGGTCTTCCAATACATCCAGGAATACACCGGCTTCGTCAGCCCCGGCGTCTTGGCGATCTTCATCATGGGGTTGTTCTGGAAGAAAGCCACTCCGAATTCGGCACTCGTTTCGGCCCTGCTCAGTATACCGCTTTCGTTCTCGATGAAGGTGCTCCTTCCCGGGCTGCCGTTCATCGACCGCATGGGGATTGCATTCCTCGTCTCGGTGGCGTTGATCGTGGTCATTTCCTTGATTGAAGCAAAAGGCAAGGATGATCCGAAGGGCGTTTCTCTGAGCCGCAGCATGTTCGTGACCGATCCGATCTTTGCCGGGGCGGCGTTCGGTATCCTGGGTATCACCGCCGCGCTGTACACATTCTTCTGGTAGGACATCGTAGCGGAAGTGTAGCGAACTGTTGGCGAAACGACCCTCGTTCCCTGCAAACGAGACGAGTATGACGCAAGGACAACCACCGGCGCGTTCCCAACGACTCCTCGCCGACATCGGCGGTACCAACGTGCGATTCGCCTTGCAGTCGCCGGGCGGCACGCCTCACAGCATAGCCGTGTTTCGAAATGAAGGTTACACCAATCTCACTACTGCAATCCGCGACTATCTCGGGCGGTCAGGCAGGCGGATCGATTTGAGCGCGGCTGTATTTGCCGTCGCGGGGCCGGTGGGCGGTGACGTTTTCGAGTTCACCAACAGTCCGTGGACCTTCTCCAAACGGCAGATTCGAAAGACGTTTGGGCTCGAGAGGCTCGAGGTGATCAACGACTTTGCCGCGATCGCGTTGGCAATCCCGCATCTATCCGCGTCCGACTTGCGCAAAATTGGCCACGGCAAACGCGTGCGCGAAACTCCCATCGCGGTATTGGGCCCGGGAACGGGTCTCGGAGTTTCCTGCCTCGTCCCGACGCCGACCGGCTTCAGGGCTCTCGAATCGGAAGGGGGACACGTCACGCTCGCTCCGTTCAACGACTACGAGGCCGGCATCCTGGGTTCCCTGCGAGCGAGGTTCGGTCACGTGTCGGCCGAGCGAGCCCTGTCTGGCCCCGGCCTTGTGAACCTCTACAGGTCTCTTGCGGCGTCGGAGGGACGGCCGATCAAGAGCCCGGCGCCATCTACCATCACCAGGCGCGCAGCATCTGGGGAGTGTCCGGTGTGTGCACGCGTCATCGACACCTTTTGCGAGATGTTGGGTACGGTCGCTTCGGATTTAGCATTGTCGGTCGGTGCGCGAGGCGGAGTATTCATCGCTGGCGGTGTCGTGCCCAAGATGGGCGCAACGTTCAACGGTCGCAGGTTCCGCCGCAGATTCGAGAACAAAGGACGGCTATCAGGTTACCTGAGGCAGATACCGACCTACGTGGTGACACATCGAGCGCCCGCATTCCTTGGCCTCGCTCATCTGCTGGACTGAAGAGGGCGACGACAACCTGACTCAGATACAAGCGCTGTTCATACGGCATGCTGCTTGACATACCTCACCTAGCCTGATCGATTCTACAAAAGACCGAGACGATGGAGCCATCCAATGAAACTGTACCGTGAAGCAAGCCGATTGACGATCGTCGTGCTGCTGGCATCGATTCTTCCCGCAGCAGCAGGGGCGCAAGCCAGTGATGTCAACCAACGCATTGACGACCTGCTGTCCCGTATGACACTCGACGAGAAGGTGGGCCAATTGGTGCAGTACCCCGGATACAGCGATACCAGGGATTCGGCTATCAGGGAGGGCAGGATCGGGTCCTTCCTGAACGTTCCGGGTGCGGAGGCCTCGAACCGGGTTCAGCGCATTGCCGTTGAGGAATCCCGTCTCGGTATTCCGCTGATATTCGGACTCGATGTGATTCACGGATACCGTACCATCTTCCCCATTCCACTGGCAACGGCGTCGAGCTGGGATCCCGAACTGGTCACAGCCATCGAGGCGATCGCCGCGAGGGAGGCTCGCGCATCAGGTATCCATTGGACGTTTGCCCCTATGGTCGATATTGCCAGAGATCCCCGCTGGGGGCGGATCATAGAGGGGGCGGGTGAGGATCCGTACCTCGGCTCGGTGATGGCTACCGCGCGTGTGAGGGGATTTCAGGGTGGCGATATCGCTTCTCCCGACCACATCCTGGCCTGCCTCAAGCACTACGTTGCCTACGGAGCGCCGGTCGGAGGACGGGACTACAACTCGGTCGATATATCCGAGCGAAGCTTGCGGGAGATCTACCTGCCTCCGTTCAAGGCAGGTGTTGATGCCGGAGCCGGGAGCCTGATGAGCGCGTTCAACCTGTTGAATGGCGTGCCGACATCGGCGAACAGGTTCACGATCAACGGTGTCCTGCGCGGCGAGTGGGGGTTCGACGGGTTCATTGTGAGCGATTGGAACTCAGTCGGCGAACTCATCATCCATGGGTACGCGGCCGATGCCAGCGAAGCAGCACGCCTGGCGCTCGAGGCTACAATCGACATGGACATGGCGGGCGATATCTACGCGCAGCAACTCGCTGATCTCGTTCGAACCAACGTCGTACCGGAGGAGTTACTGAACGAATCGGTCCGCAGGGTGCTCCGGGCCAAGTTTATGCTGGGGTTGTTTGAGAATCCATACGTCGACCCCGAACTCGAAGCGTCCGTCATTCTCCGAGACGATCACATCGCGGCTGCGCGTGACGCCGCCCGGAAATCGATGGTTCTGCTCAAGAATGACGGAGCACTCCTTCCCCTTGCGGAAGACATCGGATCCATCGCGGTGATAGGCCCGCTGGCCGACAATCAGATCGACCTCTTGGGGTCGTGGCACGCACAGGGTCGACCGGAGGACGTGGTGACAGTGCTCGCGGGTCTTCGGGATCGGGCACCCCAGACTACTACGATCACCTACGCTCAAGGCTCTACTATCACCGAACCGGAAACGGGCGGATTCGCTGAAGCAGCTGAAGCGGCGCGGAACGCCGAACTGGCGATAGTCATCATTGGCGAAAGAGAGCTGGAAACCGGGGAGGGGGCATCACGCACTTTTCCGGGCCTGCCGGGCTTACAAGAAGAGCTCATAAAGGCGATCCATGAGACCGGCACGCCGACTGTGGCGGTCTTGATGAGCGGTCGACCGCTCATTATCCCCTGGCTGGCGGAAAACGTACCGGCGATCCTCCAGGCTTGGCATCCCGGCGTTCAGGGAGGCAATGCATTGGCGGATGTGCTTTGGGGCGACTACAATCCCAGCGGCAGGCTGACGGTCTCTTTCCCACGTTCGGTCGGGCAGATCCCCATTTACTATGGCGCGGACAACACCGGGCGGCCCACAACCGGTTTCAGGTTCACCTCCAGGTATCTCGACTCACCCAACACGCCTCTGTATCCCTTTGGCTTTGGTCTGAGCTATACGACGTTCGAGTACGGCAATCTTGTACTGAGTGCCGACACGGTTTCGCCGGACGGGACTCTGTCGGTGAGTGCTACGGTGACGAATACGGGAGACGTCGCCGGTGCTGAAGTCGTACAACTCTACATCCGCGATCTCGTGGCCAGCGTGGTGCGACCGCTCAAGGAACTCAAGGGCTTCACCAAGGTGTACCTTGAGCCGGGCGAGCAACAAACAGTGAGGTTCACGCTCGGCCCGCGCGAGCTGGGATTCTACAACCAGGAGATGCAGTGGGTGGTCGAACCCGGTGTTTTCAACCTGTGGGTCGGTTGGAGCTCGGACGAGGGCCTGGAAGGCAGCTTTGCAGTAGGCGGTAACTAACGGTTCGACACGTGAGCCTGCGGATTCGCCGGACAAACGCCGTTGTGGTGGCGGCGCTGTCTTTGCTCGCCACGGGAGCGTGGGCGCAGGGATCTGGGCGGCTCATCCTGCCTCGTCTGGACGGGCCAATCCAGCTTGATGGGCTGAGCGACGAACCGGCGTGGCAAGCCGTCGAGCCCTGGGTGCCCACACAGTACGAACCGGACAACGGCGCGCCGCCCACCGAGCGTACCGAATTCCTCGTGGCCTACGACGACGATTTTCTCTACTTCGCGCTGCGAGGATACGATCGGGATATCAACGGCATCCGTTCAAACACCCTCTATCGCGACCGCCTCAGCGGGGACGACCACTTCGAGATCTTGCTCGACACATTCAACGACAACGAGACGGCCGTTCTCTTCACGACCACGCCGGGGGGCATCCGCAAAGATGCGGCCATCTCCAACGATGCGAGTGGCGGGGGCATCGCATCCGGTGGATGGATCAACGGCGATTTCAATACCTACTGGGATGTCGAGACGGTGGTTAATAATTCAGGTTGGTTTGCCGAGATGCGGGTGCCTTTCACCAGTCTTCGCTTTCAGGACGAGAACGGGCAGGTGGTGATGGGGATCGCCTTGCAGCGTAAGGTAGCGCGCAAGACAGAGCGCTTGGTCTTTCCGTCCGTGCCGCCTATTGCCAACTGGGCGTTCCTCAAACCCTCGCTCGCTCAGAAGATCGTTCTCGAAGGAATTCGCCCACGCAAGCCACTCTACGTGACGCCGTACGGCCTGAGCGGCCTCGGGCAGTCATTCCAGCTGAACGACGCCGGGACCGGTTATCCCCGCGAGGATGATCTCAAAGCTGAGGCTGGAGTGGATCTCAAGTATGGCCTCACGCACAACCTCACGCTGGATCTGACGGCCAACACCGACTTTGCGCAAGTCGAAGCTGACGACCAACAGGTCAACCTGACACGCTTTTCGCTCTTCTATCCTGAGAAGCGGCAGTTCTTCCAGGAGCGCGCAGGCATTTTTGATTTCAGAACGGGCGGGTTGAGCCGCCTCTTCCACAGCCGTCGCATCGGCTTGACCGAGGACGGGCAGCCGGTTCGAATACTCGGCGGCGCGCGCCTCGTGGGCCGCATGGGTCGCTGGGACGTCGGCTTCTTCGATATGCAGACCGCCGACAACGAGACGCTCCCGTCCGAGAACTTCGGTGTGCTTCGCTTGCGGCGTCAGGCCTTCAACGACTATTCATATGCCGGCGCCATGTTCACCAGCCGTGTCGGCACGGACGGCAGCTACAACCTGGCCTATGGCCTCGATGGAGTGGTTCGCCTGGCCGGGGATGACTACCTGACTCTACAGTGGGCGCAGACCTTCGACCGTGAGTTGATCGACAACGGCAACCTCGACCTCGTGAATACCGGGCGATTCACCGCCGAGATAGAGAGACGACGACGGCGCGGGTTTGGCTACAGCGCCGTCGTAGCCTGGGCAGGGCCAGACTACGATCCGGGAATTGGTTTCACCCAGCGCAACGATTTCACGCTGCTCGACGACGCGATCTCCTACACGTGGCTGCCTGGTGACCCATCATCGTTGATCTGGCATACGCTGGGCTTGGCCGGATTCGCCATCGTGCGCAATGGGGACCATTCCATCGAGTCGGCTGAACTGGGACCGGAGTGGGAGTTCGCCGCCAAATCGGGCGCAGGCGGCAACCTCGAGGCCAAGGTGCTATTCGAAGACCTGCTGGTCCCGTTCCCGCTTTCTGAGAATGCCGTAGTGCCTGCAGGGAGTTTTGCATTCTTCAAGGTCGGCGCTTCGTACCACATCTCGCACACGCGGCTGTTTCAACTGCGCCCGCGCGTCGAGGCCGGTACGTTCTACGACGGGTGGCAGGCGACGGCCGGGGTTTCTCCGATATGGTACGTCTCACCTCATCTGGAACTGGCGGGTTCCTACGTTTTCAATCGGATCCGCTTTCCGGAACGGAATCAGGGCTTCGATTCGCATCTTGCCCGCCTCCGCATCGGCACCGCACTCAATACCGAGTTGTCCACAAACGCCTTTCTCCAATTCAGAAGCGCCACCAACACTGTGTCGGCCAACATCCGATTTCGCTACAACTTCCGTGAGGGCAACGATCTCTGGATCGTCTACAATGAAGGTCTAAACACCGATCGGCACCGTCTAACGCCGGCGCTGCCATTCACGGATACACGGACGATCTTGGTCAAATACACCTACACGTTCCATATGTGATTGCGGTCATGGATCCAGGCACCGGTCACACTGGGATCAATCATCACGATTCCCATTCCCGTTTGTATACCCTCCGCCGTGCAACTACACCATCACAGGTCTTCTTCTTCCATCGCCGTAACCGGGCGTCCAAACATTGATCGTCAGACAGTTCTCGCTGACATCATCCTAGTTCCAGTGGTCGGCGAATGATTGATATTTGTATCCGCACCTGTTTTCCATTTCATGTTTCGGCCCTGGTGGGGATGCTTGGTGCTATGACGAGAGCACGGTCTTTGCTCGATCTTGCCGGCGCTGTATCCTTTTGCAGGGATACAAGGAGGTGCACGATGCAAAGCGCATGGAAACAACATCAGGCAGTACTGGTACTCTTGATGGCGATTCTTGGCGTCGCGTTTGCCAGCGAGAGCCCTGCGCCAGTTTCTCTGGTGTATCTACGCTGCGAATACAAAATCGATCCGCTCGGCATCGACGTGCGGCAGCCGCGTCTGAGCTGGCAACTCACCTCCGATGGGCGCGGCGTGGTGCAGGCGGCATATCAGGTTCGCGTTGCCGAAAACGAGGCGGGGCTTGCGGCCAAGCCGATCTGGGATACGGGCCGCGTCGATTCAGACCAGTCGATTCACGTCGTCTACGATGGGCCGGTGTTGGCCTCGGGGCGGCGTTATTTTTGGCAAGTCCGTGTTTGGGATGGTGAGGGGGCAGCATCCGACTGGAGCGCAACGGCGTTCTGGGAGATGGGCCTGCTCGACGCGTCGGATTGGCATGCGTCGTGGATCACACCGGACTGGGAAGAAGACCTGACGGCTCCGCAGCCCGCGCCGATGCTGCGCAAGACGTTCGCAGTCGAGGGCGAGGTGCAGGAGGCCCGCGCCTACGTCACGAGCCTGGGGCTTTATGAGGTCGAACTCAATGGCAGGCGCGTCGGCGACCAGGTCTTTACTCCCGGCTGGACGAGCTACGACACTCGCCTGCAGTACCAGACATACGACGTTACGGACCTCCTGCAAGTAGGCGATAACGCCGTAGGCGCGACACTGGCGGACGGTTGGTATCGCGGGAACATGACATGGGATATGCGCCGTAATGTCTACGGCGAACGTCTGGCACTCTTGCTCCAACTCCAGATCACGTACGCCGACGGACGCGTGTTGATCGTCGGCTCCGACGCTTCCTGGAAAGCCGCCACCGGCCCTATCCTTTTGGCCGATCTCTACAATGGTGAACACTACGATGCTCGGCTCGAAAAACCCGGGTGGAGCAGGGTGGGCTACGACGATGGCGACTGGGCCGGCGTCCTCCCCTTGGATCATCCCAGAGAAGTCCTGATAACACCGGCCGGGCCGCCGGTGCGAAGGATCGAGGAGATCACCCCCCTCGCCATCCTGCGCACACCCGCGGGCGAAACGGTCTTCGACATGGGGCAGAACATGGTGGGCTGGGTACGCCTGACGGTGAACGGCGCCGCCGGGACGACCGTGACGTTGCGCCACGCAGAAGTGCTCGACAAGGACGGCAACTTCTACACCGACAACCTGCGCAATGCGGAGCAAACCGTCCGGTACACGCTCAAAGGTGGTGGCGAAGAGGCCTACGAGCCGCGTTTTTCCTTCCAGGGCTTTCGCTACGTCGCCGTCGACGGTTTGCCGGGTGCGCCGACACTAGCGAACCTCACGGGAATCGTCATCCATTCGGACATGACGCCGACCGGAAGCTTCGAGACGTCTAGTCCATTGATAAACCAGTTGCAGCACAACATCGTGTGGGGGCAGAAGGGCAACTACCTCGACGTGCCCACCGACTGCCCGCAACGCGATGAACGCCTCGGCTGGACCGGTGACGCCCAGGTCTTCGCCCGCACCGCCGCCTTCAACATGGACGTGGCCGGCTTCTTCACGAAGTGGTTGGGTGATCTAGCAGCCGACCAGAAACCCAACGGCGCCATCCCGTTCGTCATACCGGACCCGCTCACGCGCGGCAGCGACGCCGGTATTGGCGCCACCGGTTGGGCAGACGCCGGCATCATTTTGCCCTGGACGCTTTACCTCGCTTACAGTGACACACGAATCCTCGAAACCCAGTACGAGAGCATGAAAGCCTGGGTCGGCTACATGCAGGGCCGCGCCGGCGAGGACCTCATCTGGTATGGCGACTTCCACTTCGGCGATTGGCTCGCCTATGCCACCGATCGGTCGGACTATCCCGGTGCGACGACGGACAAAGACCTGATCGCTACGGCCTATTTTGCCTATTCGACCAGCCTGCTCCAGCGGATAGCCTCGGTCCTGCGCAAGGAGGACGATGCGGCGCGGTACGCGACCTTGCTGGAGGACGTCAAAGAGGCGTTTCGGAAAGAATTCATCACGGCCAATGGACGTTTGGCATCCAACACGCAGACGGCGTACGCGCTGGCGCTGTCGTTCGGGCTGATGCCGGAAGGGCAGGAAACGCAGGCCGCCCGGCGTCTTGCCCAGGACGTGCGCACGTTCAGCGATCACATCACAACGGGGTTTCTAGGCACGCCGCTGTTGTGCCATAGCCTCAGCGATTTTGGCTACCTCGATGTAGCCTACGACCTGCTCAACCAGGAGACGTATCCATCCTGGCTCTATCCGGTCAGAATGGGGGCGACAACGATCTGGGAACGCTGGGACGGCATCAAGCCGGACACGAGCTTCCAGGATGCCGGGATGAACTCGTTCAACCACTACGCCTACGGTGCCATCGGTGAGTGGCTCTACCGCGTTGTGGCCGGTCTCGAGGCCGACCCGGAAGAGCCCGGCTACAAGCACGTCCGCATCCAGCCGCAGCCGGGCGGCGGACTCACGCTCGCTCGCGCGGAGCTTTACACGATGTATGGCTTGACGACCTCAGCGTGGGAGTTGAATGACGGGCGATTCCACATCGAAGCCACTGTACCACCCAACACGCACGCGACGGTTCGCCTGCCGCACGCAACGCTGGCCCAGGTAACCGAGAGCGGCCTGGCACTCGATGCCGCTCCCGGGATCGTTCGTGCTTATCAGGAAGGTGAAGCGGTGATCGTCGAGGTGGGCTCCGGACAGTTCCGGTTCACCTACGACGCTACGGGTTTCGAGTAACTCACCTTCCCGGGTTCGTCAGTTCGTCGAACGGCACCTGAGGCACGAGAACGTTGTGCACCTGCTCGACGACCGATTCCTGCGCGAGGTCAAACGTGGCCGTCTGCCTGATCTCGAGAGCCGAGGCCCCAATCTTCACCGTATACGTTCCCGCCTCTGCGATCCAGGCCGCACGATCGGTGTCGAACGACGCCAGATCTCTTCCGGTCAGTGTGAAACTCAAGGTCTCCGACGCGCCGGGCGGCAAAAGCCCCGTCTTCGCGAATGCCCGGAGCTCGCTTTCCGGCTTGTCCAACACCTCTCCAGGTGCGCTCACGTAGAGTTGAACGACTTCGCGACCCGCAGTCGCACCTCTGTTGCTCACAGCCACTGTCACGGTGATCTCGACGAGGAACTCGGTTGCACTCAGACCGAGGTCGCCGTAATCGAATTCCGTGTACGCTAGTCCGTGTCCAAAGGGATACGCTGGCTCGACACCGAACGTGTTGTAGTAGCGGTAGCCGACGTAGATTCCCTCTTCGTACGTGACTTCGCTCGGCACACCGAGGAGCGAAAGGATGCCCTGCTCCGGCTCTTCATGGCCCGGGAGCACCGTGCCGGGGAAGTTCTCGGCGGATGGCACGTCGGCGTACGTCTTCGGGAACGTCATCGGCAACTTGCCGGAAGGGTTCACCTCGCCACGCAGCACGTCGACGATTGCGTTGCCTCCTTCCTGTCCGGGCTGCCACGCAAGCAGCATTGCGTCGGCGCGGTCGCGCCAACTCGCCACCTCTATCACACCCGCCACGTTCATCACGACGATGACTTTCTTGCCCGCTGCGCTAAACGCCGCGGAGACGTTTTCGATCAGCGCGTGTTCCGTGGCCGAGAGGGTGAAGTCGTTGTCCACTTCCCGATCGGTCATCTCACCCGAGTTGCGCCCGATTGTAATGACGGCGACATCCGCCGCTCGGGCAAGCTGCGTTATGCGGCCTGCCTCAACAGCGAACTCGGGAATTGGCGGAGGCGGGAAGAACGCCATCCTCGGCGGTTGCTGTGCTTTCTGATCTTCGATGTAGCGACGATACTCGTCTCGGAGCGAAGCTTCAACGACGTACCCTGCGTCCGCCAGCCCAGCGTCGAGAGATACTACATACGCTTCGTTGACCTCACCGCTGCCAGTCCCTCCCACTATGAGGTCGTACGCGGCGTTCCCGAACAGCGCGATCGTGGCTGCCGGCGGGAGCGGCAAAGCACGGTCCTCGTTCTTGAGAAGCACCATGCCCTCCGCCGCCGCGCGGCGCGCGATCTGCGCGTGGGCTGCGAGGTCCGGCTGGTCCGAGAACTCGTATCCCCTGAACGTCGGCGACTCCAAGATGACACGGAGCACTCGCTCCACATTCTCGTCGAGCTGTGCCTCGCTCAGCGTGTCATTCCCCACGGCTTCGAGGATAGCGTTCGTTTGTGGCACAGTCCCCGGCATGAGGACGTCGTTGCCGGCCTTCATCATTGCTACGGCATCGTTGCCACCGAACCAGTCCGTCATTACGAACCCTTCAAAGCCCCACTCGTCGCGGAGAATGGTAACCAGGAGTTCGCGGCTCTCGGGCGCCCACGTACCGTTGATCAAGTTGTAGGCTGTCATTACCGACCAGGGCTGCGAGGCCCTGACCGCGATCTCGAATCCGCGGAGGTAGATCTCTCTCAGCACCCGTTCACTGACTTTCGTGTTCAACTTCATCCGGTTGAACTCCTGGTTGTTCGCGGCGAAGTGCTTCGGTGCCGTACCGACACCCTCCGACTCCACGCCGTCCACAAAGGCAGCGGCGAGACTCCCGGAAAGGAGCGGATCCTCCGAGTAGTACTCGAAGTTGCGGCCGCCGAGCGGGTTGCGGTGGATGTTCATCCCGGGAGCGAGGAGGATGTCCACCCCGTATTCACGGACTTCACGGCCGAACGCGTTACCGACATCTCGGACCAGCGATGTGTCCCACGACGAGGCCAAAAGCGTCGCAACAGGAAAGGCCGTTGCGTGATACGTCCGGTCGGGGACCCCTTCTCGCACCGGGGCGATGCGCACGCCGGCCGGGCCATCTGCCAGCGTCAAGGACGGGATACCGAGGCTCGGAATGGCGTGCGTCCGTCCGGCAGCGCCCGGGACCTTCTCCGGCACCGCCGCGTCCTCCGGGTCCATGGGCGGGAGCATGGGGATGCCGGCCGCGCCCTCTGGGTCCTCCGCGTCCTCCGACGGGGGCATGGGAATGTTCAGGTTGAACCCCATCCCGACCAGAAGTTTGACCTTCTCTTCGACCGTCATCGCATCGATGACCTCGGCGATGGAGTTCTCGCCGAGCTGAGGGCGTTGTTGCGCAGTGGCAGTGTGCATGGGAAAAAGCAGTAGCGCCAGAAGAGTGAAGAGCTGAAGCAAGCTCAGGACTGAAACCAAGTGCGTCCTCGAACGATTGACCATTTGACGGAGTCCTCCGGTCTCGAACAGTCTATGACCTCTCGGCAGAGAGGCAACAGGTGAAAAACAAAGTCGATTTGTATCGTCCGATCGGCATCGGATCGGCCAAAGTGGGAATCTACACGACCTAAACACTCGCACCACCACCGGTACATAGGAGAGCTGGATTATCTCGACGGGGATGCGAGAAAACGAGCGTCGGTGCCAAGCCCGATCAGCGCACCATCACCCGCAGGTTCCGCCACCGCACTTTGATCCCTCCTCCGTCGTGGATTTGGAGGGCGATGTGCCCCTCAGCCGCCCCGATCTGCTCGTCAGCCAAATCCACCATCTCCACCCCGTTCAACCAGGTGGTCACCCGGTCGCCAACCACACGGATGTGCATGGTGTTCCACTCCCCCACGCGCAGCGCGCTGTCCTTGCCCAACTCGGGCTGGATGAGCCAACCTCGGCCGTAGGATTCGTAGATGCCCCCCGTGTGCATCCCCGCGGGAGCAACCTCCGCCTGCCACCCACTGACGCGCGTGCCATCGACGTGCGAGCGAATAAACACGCCGCTGTTACCGTCGGCTTCCTGCTTGAACTCGAGCGTCAACTCGAAATCTTTGAAGCTCGCCTCGGTGGCCAGGTATCCGTACCCGGCGTCCGGCCCGCTCTCACAGACGAGATCGCCGTCCTCCACGTACCACAGTTCCGTACCGTGGATGGTCCAACCGGTGAGGTCCTGGGCGTTGAACAGCGAGGTGGTTTGCTGTGCGTGGAGGGTGAGGGGCAAGACCACGCTCGCGGCGACCGCCGCGATCAAAGCCAGGCCGACCGAGCCGATCCGGTTGATCCACGGAGCCAGCCATACAACCGCGCAGTCGGGGTATCGAGAATATGCGCTCTTGTTATTCACCGCTCACTCCTTCTCCAACGGGTAGCAGACTCTGATCTCGACGCCGTCTTCGGCGGGCAAGACGACCGCACCGCGCGCGGCCGGTGTCAGTATGTCGAAGGCTACGGGCGGGCCGGCATCGAACTCGATCTCCTTGACCGGAAGGCGCGACAGGTTCGTGATCAAGATGCCGTTCCGGGGGTGGACAACGTGGTTCTCTTCGAGTACGGCCAGCCCTTCCTGAAGTCGTATTGCTTCCAGCGTGCCCGAGGCCTTCTGCATGTAAGCTTCATCGACGGAGGCCACCGCCGAGCGGACTATCGAGGCCAGACGGCCGAGTCGCGCATCGGCCAGTTTGTCGCGCTCGAGCGCTCTCGTGGCGAGGCCGACTGCGTTGCCGAAATAGGTCTGCGGAAAACCTTTGATGATCCTGCGGACATCGACGGGGCAACTGACGTAGGTGGCTTGCTCTTCATCGTCGTCGTCCCACTTGGCGATGTAGGTCTTCCAGAGGTGGGCCGAGATCACGTCGTTGTAGGACAACCGGGCGTCGGCCTCCGGCTGTGCCTCCGCCAGCAACTCACCCAGCTCATCTATGGTTATGCGGAACCTGTCCCAGTGTATCCGGTCCCTGGCGATGGCCGGCCGCCGCTCGTCCCAGAAGATGCCGGAATCGGACAGCACGTCTGCAGGCGTCACATTCTCAGTGCGGACCTGCCGTTCCGGAATGAGCAGCTCGCGCCCATTGAATGGTTCGACGACGGCGCTTCCATGAAAGAGCCGTGCCCAAGACGAAAGGAAGTAGAAATAGCTGAACCCGTCGCCGACGGCGTGCGACATGCTTACGCCGACCACGGAGCCCTCGGGCGTTTGATTGAGCTTGATTCGGGTGAGTGGCTCTCCGGCGACGCTGTTCACTGGGTCGAGGAAGGCGTACCGCGCATCTGCGTCACCGAACGCCGCCGAAGATTCGGTCACCTCGAAGTGCACGCCGTCGTCGGACTGCTGCAGCGCGTAGGTATTCTCAGAGACCTCGGCGAGCCTGCTGCCGACCGGAACGAAATGGTGGACCACCTGGAGCAAGCTGGCCAACAGTCGGTCGGGGTCGATCGTGTCCCGGTAGGCGAACACGAACTCAATGGGATAGGAGCCGACGCCGGTGAAAATCTGATCTATCGGAGTGAGTGGTATCGTCTTCATCGGCTCCGAAAGACTCCAATCATGTCAGGGATGCTTGGCACGGGTGAATGGAAATTCCTTCTATGGGCCCGGTTGTCAAGCCACACTTTACTATCATGCCGTGTGTCACGGGAAATACACCCGAGCGGGAGGCGAGCGTACATAACGACACTCAGGGACGCCTGGCGGACGCTCTATCACCCCGGCGTCAGGTTCGTCAAACCGGACGATCACCAGATCGATGAGAGTAGCACCAGTTGGTTGTGCGTACTCAGCGCGCAGTAGGAATTTCAGCCCTCCGTATGCAAGTATGTCCTTACGAATCAGACGCGTCCGGCAGCTCGCCCATATTCTGCGATGCGCATCTGTGAACTCGAACGCATCGCTTGACGACGTGGCTGTTGAAGGGTTCCCTTTTGGGTCCAAAGCAAGAATCAGGAGGAGAGGGACATGAGAACGCTGGGACTCATCATGTGCTGTCTGGTTTTAGGCGCGGTGATTGCGGGGTGCAAGGAGTCTGAGACAGAGACGATTCCCGAAAATCGATTTGGCAAGATTTACGCTGCCAAATACTTTAATCCGCCGGAAACACTTGATGCGATAGAGGCGCAATTTCAGGAAATGGAATCTCTGGGCGTCACCCATCTCTTCCTACGGGAACCATTCTTCGGGAGAGCTCACATCAAGGAGGCACTCTCTCACACGTCGCTGAAAACTTGGATGATCTCCCAGATCTTCTTTAACGACGACAATCACCTTTCAGATACAGAGAACAACCCGCTGTTCGCTATTCAAGCAAACGGCGCCGTGGCCATAGGCGAGCGCCCCGGCAATTGGCTTGAAATGGCCTGTCCCAACAACGGACCCGGATATGACCCTGCCAATCGCTCAGAGGGATATCGCGAGAAAACCATTGCGCGCATCGTCGAATCGGTTGGGACGTACAAACCCTATGGCTTGAGTCTTGACTTTGTGCGCTATTTCGCCTTTTGGGAGCGAATTGTCGAAGGAACCGATCCAGATGACCTTCCGGATACCTGCTTTTGCTCGAGATGCTTGAGTCTATTTTCCCAGGCACACGGGGTGACTATTCCCGCCGAGCTCACCGAAACCCGAGATGTTGCTGCTTGGATCCACGCCAACGCTTTGGAAGCCTGGATCGCCTTCAAGACAAACACCATCACTTCATTTGTTGCTGACGCCGTTGCAGCCGTTAAAGCCGTTGATCCAGAAATCAAAATCAATATTCACGGGGTCCCATGGCGACAAGCCGATTTTGACGATGCGGCCAAGCGAATCGCAGGGCAGGATTTTGGTGCTCTCGCTCAAATTGTCGATATGATATCACCCATGTGCTACGCGAAGATGTTGGAGCGCGAGCCTGCCTGGATCAACTCCGTCGTTGAGGATATAGCCGCCCAAATCGACAAGACCAGCACGATGATCGTTCCGGCTTTTCAAGTGCGAGGCAATATGTATGGGGAAGGACCGGTGACCATTGAGGAGTTCAGTGCCTATATGAATGAGACGCTGAGAGGGTCATCAGCAGGTGTGGCCTTCTGGCCGTGGGAGCGACTGACTGACGAGCAAAAAGAGGTGATCCGACAAACGCTTCTGTAGCCGTTCATTCCAATAATCGTGATCGCACAGCTGCCTACCAGCGCTTCACCTTCTCGGGCTCGAGCGTGTGCAGGTTGAGCCCGCGCTCGAAGGCGCCGATGCGGTAGAGGTAGCGATGTCCACCTTGGATGGCACGACGGGCACCACCAGGTAGAGGAAGCTCCCCTCCGAGTCGATGGGCACGATGCGCTCGTCCGGTTCCTCTTCTCCGGGGCAGATAAAGTTGGCGAACACCTCCGCCTCCGGCACGTCGCAGTGGGCGACTGTCTGGAGGGTGCTGTTTGAGTAAGGGGTA
>JBDGYW010000044.1:0-18465 GCA_039588935.1 Gemmatimonadota bacterium
CTGGTTGGGTCACATGAGTGATATCCCCCGTTTGGTTCTCAACGGAGTCTGGAAGGAGTTCAGACTCGGTGAGCACCATGATACGCTGCGGGATCTGATCCCTGAGATTACCAGGTCAATACTGCGAGGCGCTCGCCGCCGCACCAAAGACACGATTTGGGCATTGCAGGATGTGTCGTTCGAGGTGAAGCCAGGCCAAGTGCTCGGTATCATTGGCCCGAACGGAGCAGGCAAGTCTACGATCCTCAAGCTCGTGACTGGCATCATGCGGCCGACCCGCGGCTGCATCGATGTGGGCGGTCGCGTTGGAGCGCTCATCGAACTTGCCGCCGGATTTCATCCTGACCTGACCGGCCGGGAGAACGTGTTTCTCCAAGGTGCAGTCATGGGAATGAGCCGTGAAGAAATCACGAAGAAGTTCGATGAGATCGTGGCATTCGCTGAAATGGAGAGTTTCATCGACACGCCGGTCAAACGGTACTCGAGCGGGATGAACGCGCGGCTGGGCTTTGCTATAGCAGCGAGCATGGACCCGGATGTCCTACTTGTGGACGAGGTTCTCGCCGTCGGAGACTACGCCTTCCAGAAGAAGGCCCATGAGAGAATGATGGAGATCGTGCAGCGCAGCGTACCGGTGATCGTCGTCTCCCATCAGCTCGAACGCATTGCGTCCCTGTGTGACAGCGTCATCTTGCTGTCCGGGGGAAAGATCGTCCGATCCGGCTCAGCGCTGGAATGCATAGAGACATACATCGGCGGTGAGCATCTACCGGGAATGGGCCTGTCGGATTGTCCGATCAAGGTGGATGAGATCCAGACGGCGGATTTGGAGGGTCTGTCTTGCGGCGCTAGTGCGACGTTTGTGCTCCACTGCTCAGTGTTGAGTGCTGCGCTGGCTCAGGCCGCAAAAGTCGGCATCAGAATTCAGTCGGTCCCGAGTGAGGAACGCCTCTTCGCTACCAACAACACGGCGTGTGGTGTAACGGTCCCGACGTCGGGGGCCTTTCGGCTTGAAATTGTCCTACAGTTGAACGTCGGTCCGGGACTGTATCGTGCCCAGGCAGCGGTGTGGGATGCACGAACAAGGCTCGAGTGGGATCGGGGGCCTTCATTCATGTTTCAGGTTGAGAAGGAATCGGACGGGTTCGGACGTGTATATTTGAAGCCCCGGATGCGCATTCTCGATCAATGAGTGAGCATCATTCCCTGATCGACTCACTGCGTGGCAAGATCGAGCGCGCCCTGAAGCCGCATCTCGCGCACCATCCACCGGTCGCCCTCCTGGACTTTCCTGACCACCACAACGTGGGGGATAGCGCCATCTGGCTCGGAGAGCTGGTATGCCTTAAGAACTTTGGAATACGACCGCGGTACACCTCCGACCTGATGACCTGCAACCTAGATCATCTCGCCAGGCGCGTGGGCGGTGGCACCATCCTGCTGAGTGGCGGCGGTAACCTAGGTGATGTGTGGGAACGAAACCAGCTCTTCCGCGAAAGAGTGATAACGGCATTCCCGGACAATCCGATCGTGCAGCTCCCGCAATCGGTCTTCTTCGAAGACCAACAGGCACTCGAGCGGGCGCGCGCAGTGTTCAACAAACACGAGAAACTCACCCTGTTTTGTCGCGACCGGCGAAGTCTCGAGATTGCCAAGGCAGAATTCGACGCGCCCTCACACCTCTGTCCGGACATGGCCTTCTGCCTCGGCCCACTAGAGAGAACTGTCGAGCCTTCGATTCGACACCTGTGGTTGGCGCGCACGGACAAGGAGGCCATTGCCTCTGACCTCCCGGAGTCCGCGGATGTGACCACCAGAGTTGACTGGCTTAGTCGTGAGCCCACTGCTCTTGCGTCGTTCGACAGCTGGGCGATCAGGCGTGTTACTTCTCGCCATTCGTTGGAGCCCCTGTTTCGACTCGCTATGGCGGCGTACTACAGTACACTGGCCCGGCAGCGTCTCGACTACGGCCTGCGTTTGCTCAGTTCGGCACACACGGTCATCACCGACAGGCTGCACGGTCATATTCTCTGCCTCCTGCTTGGTATTCCGCAGATTCTCATGGACACCAGCTATGGCAAAGTGAGAGCTTTCTTCGAGACCTGGACGTCTGGAACAGACCTGACCCGCTGGAGTGGATCTCCCGCGGAAGCGCTGAGCATTGCGGCGCACCAGGCTAAATCCCAGACCGGAAACAGAGGATGAGCTTAGGTATCTCTGTCGCCATCTGCACGTGGAATCGAGCGGGCATGCTGCGACGGGCCCTCGAGAGCATGGCAGGGATGGAGATCCCTCAGAGCCTCGACTGGGAACTGCTCGTTGTAACGAACAACTGTACCGACAACACTACGGAAGTGGTTCATGCCTTCGGCAACAGGCTCCCGGTCCGTGTCGTCAATGAGCCTCATCAGGGACTTGCCCACGCAAGGAATCGAGCGGTCCAATCGGTCGATGGTGACTATGTCGTATGGACTGACGATGACGTGATTGTAGACCGTCGATGGCTCACCGCATATCATGCTGCATTCAACCGGTGGCCCGAAGCAGCGGTATTCGGGGGCCCTATCAACCCGATATTCGACGGCACCCCTCCGGCGTGGCTCGAGCGTGTCCTGCCTCGAATCAGCGGCTTTTTTGCCACGCGGGACCTCGGCCCCGAGTCGATTCCACTGAGCGTGCTCGACAACCATCTTCCGTTTGGAGCCAACTACGCGGTCCGAACTGCGGAACAGCGCCTTCACCCTTACAACACTGAACTCGGCAGGAGCGCGGCCCGTGCTCTGGTGGGGAACGAGGAGATCGACGTTCTGGTATCCATTCTGGGCTCCGGTCATACGGGCCGATGGGTGCCGGATGCGCGCTTGGAACACCTGATAACCCAAGAGCGGCAAACGACACGATACGTTCGAGACTACTGCGTAGGGTACGGCGTCTTCCTGAGTGGACAGCTTTCGCCGGGTAGCAAACTGAATCAACAGGTCGAGTACTCGCTGCTCCGCCGAGCCCTCTCGGCCGAACTGCGCTACCGAGCCCGGCGCTTGCTTTCGCGCCCTGAGAAGTGGATAGTCGACCTGATCGATGCGGGTCAGGCGTGGGGTTTGCTCCGCGGTTACCGGGTTCAGAGCAAGAAAGACCCTGGAACATCAGGCTCAACTAGCTGAGATCGACAAGTGAGCACATTGTGCGCATAGCGAGCTGGCCCCATTGGTACGAACCCAACCAGTACCTGAACCTCCTGTACAAGGCGCTGGCGCCGTTCGGCGTCCAGCATTGTCCGGGAGTTCCACTGGACTACAAGAAGCTTGTGGATGCAGGCATTGACATGTGTCATCTGCACTGGCCGGAACCGTTCTGGCGGGAGCCCGCGGGAGCGCTGCCAACACAGCTTTGGCGCGTGGCGAAACTGCGGCGACAACTGTCAGCTATGAGGAAGCGCGGGATCGCTACGGTGTGGACAGTGCACAACCTCGACCACCACGAGGGAACACAACTTTGCGATCGGCTCGGATACCAACTGTTGCACCGTTTCGTGGACCTTCGGGTTTTCCATTCCCGATGGGCACGGGACGTCTGTATTGACCGATATGGCTTCGTGCGCGGCGACACGATCCTCATGCCGCATGGGAATTACGACGGCGCATTCCCGCCACCGCACCCAGGATGCGAAACCCTACGGCGCGCGGGAATCCCTGCCGGTCGACAAATGCTCTTGTGCTTCGGGCAGGTGCGCCGCTACAAGGGCTTCGATGTAGCCGTCGAGGCGCTCGACCACCTTCCAAAGAACACGTTCCACCTGGTAATCGCCGGACGTCCGGTTGGCGACTATGCAGACGTTATCCGTGATGCCGCTGATGGGCGCGAAAACGTCTCACTGATGTTACGGGACATATCAGACCAAGAAGCGGCTGATCTTGTATCTGCATCCGAAGCCGTGCTGTTTCCCTACCGGGAGACAAGCGGAAGTGGAGCGCTGTTGGCCGCTCTCACGTTGTCGAAAGGAGTGGTCGCAACAGACTTGCCGTACTTCCGCGAGGTGCTGGCGCTGGCTCCGCAAGCGTATGCGCTCACCAATCCCGATCCAGTCGACCTTGCGCGCACGATTCGCGAGTTCTGTGCATCGCCCGTTCAGGTCAGAGAGAAGGCGGCGCGCGCGCTCGCATCTGAGTACGCCTGGCCCCGTGTGATAGGTCCCCTTGCCAAATGGATCACGACCAGATTGGGATCGCGGAATTCAAGCGGCAGGTGAACGCAAACGAGTCTGTACATCGAGCGAGCTAACGAATCCACATCCGATGGAAAAAAGGTGTGGAGACACCGCACTTAGATACCTCTACAGGCCTCCCGTCTGCACAGTTTGTCTCCAACCCTGAAGCACGCAAAGAGCTTCCGGTGAATCATGTCTCTGATATCTCGGAGGATCTCCAAGGGCCACTCACGCTCCGCTACCCCGTTTGAGCCACCTTGTGATTACCCTGCCGGCACTCGCACGGATTCGCCGCTCATGGGCCTCTAACTTTAGGCGAATTGCGTTTTCGAGATCGCGTCTCCCAATCTGTCTCAACGGTTCGAGTAGCTCGGTGTAAAAGGAAAGCGGCGTCCATTGAGCGATCTCAATGGATTCGAGCATATCCGGCGTGATATCGTCGGCGGGAAAGGCCGGTACTCGATCGAGCTTGCCAAGTACCAACAACTCCAGCATTGTGCGGATGCATTTTTCGCAGCCACCGCAGTTGATGGATCCGCCCGATGGGATCTCCACGTATACACAGCTTTTCAGTACCGTGAGTGCTTCCGGCCAGCCTGCAACTAGCCGTACCTTGTCGAGCCGAGTCATCGTCGGTTGCCCATGATGGACCTGAACTGCGGCGGTCGAGTAATGATGATCCAGTAAGGGATGGGAACCACGTGGTGGCCTGTTCACCCCTCCGCCCTCGGATCCAAACCACACCTCATTGACTCTTGACGGAAACGCCAGTGCCGCACAAACAGCACCTGCGGCAAAGCCCACACGCCCCCAGGTCTCGAAGTCGGGGTACAGGCTCCTGGTATTGGTGTACACAGGGATCAATGTGAATCCTTCACTCTCCGCGAACGTCGTGAGCCGATCAACATGGCGTTCAAAAACATGGAGTCTCTGAGCGCTAGGATGAGTCCCTTCCACGTCGTGGGAGTTGAGGCCAAACAGTACAAAGCATTCACGAATGGTGCGCGGATGGTCGAGCGGGTACTCCAATCTGTTGGCCCTCAAGAGTGCGAGGGAGTCCACCCCCCCCGACACGAAACAACCTGAGCGTGCGTCCGGACTTGGAACCGAAGGTGATAAACCGCCTGTCGCTTCTATCCGGGGTGGGTCATAGTCATACCACATCTCGAATATTGCCATCACGGTCTTCAGACCATCCTGCAACCTCGGGCAGATCGCACCCTCCACACGAATTCTCTTTTCTCCGAGGCACTGTGCCAACGGAAGTGCCGCCACGAGAACGGCACTTGCATCGGACTCGAGGTCTCGCTCGAAGGCTTCAGGAGTCTCGAAGTAGAGGACCCGATTGGGTCGATCGCAATCCTCCCAAACGATCTCGGCGGAGAGCCGTCGCCGACCGCTATGCGGCTCCAGGTGGATCTGTTCGATGCGCATGATGGGAGAGTCCTGTCTGGAGTTGTCCCGTATTCAAGAAAGGTGATGTCCCGCCCACAGCACGAGTCCGATTATGAGTTTCCGACCGAACGCTTCTACTATGGGGTCTTGAAGCTCGACGGTTTCGTCAGGGCGCGGAACATACTTGGCCAACTCGTCCATATCGAAGACATCAGCCACGCGATCTCGGTGAGGTTCGGCAAGACGACGGATCGCCCTCCATCCACGTCCATTGAAATCGTAGATTCTATAGTAGTACCGCCTCTCGATGCCCCTACTCCCTTGTCTCCTGATTCCGATGTGTCTTCCAACCGCCCCAGCCAATTTCCTGGCTCTCCACCTCCATGACGGAACGAGTGGGTCAATCTCGTGCGCGTTACGATCGAGCGGGAGTCTCGCCAACGCACGGAATCTGGTTCTCAGGATCTCGTCCTGAGCCTTTCGGTCAGAGAGAGTCGATTCGCCTACACTTGCGAGCGTGGCTAGAAACTGTCTGTCCAGAATGGGAAGGACCGGCCAGGATCCGAACGAGAGGCGCCAAGGTACTCCGCCAGCATGGTGGCGGAGATATCCAGCCACGATGTATCGCCAGGATCGCTGTTCTTCAATTGGACTGCATTGACTGAAGAATCTGTGACTGCGATCTATTGTCTCTTGGATCTTTTCGCCGAACTGTGGCCGAAACAACCTACGCGAAATCTGCAGGCCAACGGCGTGCCGATTTGTCCAGTCGAAGATGCCCGCGAACGAACTAGGCCATCTCGCAACTTCTCTGATTGCTCGCAGATATCCTGTAACGAAGCGCGGTGGCAGCGTGCGAAGTCGTTCGGTCGTGCCCCACATATGCACGGTGGAGAATCCGGAACCTAGATGTTCCCACTTTGCTTGCCGCTGCGCTGCGGCCGGGAACTCATCGTGCTCGATCGATTGTACCGTATGTTTGAAACCCAGACGCCGTGCCACGGCGGTTCCACACAAAACCTCGTAGTCGCTGGGCCAGCCCAGAGTCAATGCATGTACGTGATTTCCCTGGCGGTTTAGGTACCCACTCACCAACCGGGAGTCCCTTCCTCCCGAGAGCAGTAGGCCCACCTCTGAGCCCGGACCCACATGTCTCTCCATAGCCTCAGCGTACGCATTGTGGAGGCACTCGACTTGCTCGGAGAAGCTCAAGTGCGCAAGATCCGTCTCGCCCTCGATTGTGAACTGCACGTGCTCGACGGGATGCGCGCCGGGCCGCCACTCCAAGGCCCGCCCGGCACTCAACCGCTTGATGCCACGCAGCAAACACAACCCATCGAGGGTCGAGTGGGTGAGCAGAAGCGCAGACAGTCCCTCGTGGGAAAGAACGGGAGGAAAGAGTGGATGACGCCGGAACAGTTCGGGACTCGATGCGACGATCGCGACGTTGTCACACTCTGCATAGTACACTGGAAAGAGACCCAGCACATCCGCGCTCGCCGTCAGCCCAACATCCTGTTTGTACATCAGGAGTGCGTGGAACCCATCAAGCGCCTCGGGCACAGTGTTCGGCTCACCCACACGAGTGTTCTCCAATTGAGCGGCGTCGATCCCACCTGGGCCTGGACCCGGGATCGCATCGCCCCACACCACAATCGCCCGGTCGGCTGCCACAGAGCTGCTGACCGGAGCACGCCGGTTGCATGCCCATACGACACCAAAGTCACCGACTGAAATCGTGTTGGTGATCAGCCCGTCGCAGACCATAAGGTGGCTCTCGGCATCGGCGACGAAACGGTCTCTCCGAGCTTTGTCACTGTCCACAACAGCTATGAAGTTAGCCATGCCAATCGCGTGGGTATGGTGCTGAGGGCCCGATACTACACTACCTCAAGCACGATCGCTATCGCGGCTGTTCGGTCTGGAGGAGGTTCTGGAATCGTGGGTCTTCTCGCAACGGATCCCAGAGTGGATCCAGGCTAAGCCAATTCGTTGAAATGCGTGACGGGATGGCTAGGGCCAGCTCCAGGTTGTCGAGAGCCCCGACGGGGTCACCGATCTGCATATACACCCTCGCCAAGTTGATTACCCAGTCGGGGCCTTCGAAGGCATCTCGGGAGATCGACATCAGCTCCGTCGCACGCCTTCCCGCGCCAAGGGCCTCTTCCGACCGTCCCAAGCCCGCGTAGACCACGGCCAGCTCGCCCTGAAGCCATGCCTGGTCCGATTGCTCCGCCAGGGTCGCGCTCAGCGTCGTAAGCGCCGAATCATAATGGGCCCGAGCATTTTCGGCTTCGCCGATACGCTCGTGGATCTCTGCCTTCGCCAGGAAGTACGACGCGCTATCAAGTCCGTATTCACCGGGAACAATGTGCTGAAATGCCTGCGGCGTCATCCCATGCACGATCCGTGACAATCCAAACAGCCAGTTCCCCCACATTGGACGCCAGCGGGATGGGGAAATCTGCTCTGCCGCTGCTTCCAGTTCATGGAGAGCACCTTCCGGGTCGCGGTCACGATGTATAGCGAGCATGGCCTTGAGAATCCGCGCATCCAAGAAGGTGGGGGAGAGCGAGATGGCCCTATCCAGGTATCGCTCGGCCTGGGTGAATTCCCGCTGGTTCGAGTAGATGTGCCCGATGTTGAGCCAAATAACGTGGAAGCGAGGATCCAGATCTCCCGCTCGCTCGTAATTCCTGACCGCCTCAGCCCACTGACCCTGCCTCCTTCGGATGTTGCCGATCTGCAGGAACACCCAAGCGTTTCCGGGCTGGAGGTTCCGCGCAATCGACAGCTCGCCGATCGCCGCTTCATACTCCCAATGTCCCCAGTAGTGGTAGAGCCCCAGCGCGATGTGAGCTTCGGGAAGCTCAGGATCCAAACTCAACGCACTATCTATCGCAACCCTTGCAGCTTCGAGACGCGCTTCAGTCGGATCGTACCCAAGACGATAGATCCAGACGTTAGTCTTGCCAACCTGCGCCAGTGCCAGGGAGTAGGTGGGATCCAGCTCGGCGGCTCTTCCGTACATCTCGAGTGATAGCTCCACATCCTCCCGTTCCCAGCTTCGGTTGTAGTAGCTGTTCCCACGCAAGTAGTAGTCGTAGGCCTCCAGGTCTTCGGTGGGAGTGGCAGCGAGGCGCTGCCGTTCCGGTTGGAGCAGCACCACATCCAACGCGTCACCGATCTGCTCCGCGATGCTCATTTGCATCGCGAAGATGTCCGCCAACGGCATGTTGTCCTCATAGGACCAGGCTTGTGTGCCGTCGGACACATCGATGAGTCGCACGCTCACCCGTATTTCCTGTGAGTCCTGCGCACGCCTCATCCAGCGGACGCTTCCCTCAATGATATAGTCCACATCTAGCTCGGAGCCGATCTCGCTCACCGGTTTTGTGGTGTTCTTGTATTGCATGGCACTGGTACGCGCAATCACTCCGAGTTGGCTGACGGCAGACAGCTTACCTGTGATCTCTTCGGTAATGCCGTCCGCAAAATATTCCTCATCGGGTGTACTAAAGTTCTGGAATGGAAGGACGACCAACCTGATCCTTTCTCCGGAGACAACGCCGGTGCGCCACCCACGGAACGCCAAATACCCCGCCGCCAATGCAAGAAGCACAACTGCGACGTACGACAGGCGGTACCACGGCCAGCGTCGTGCGGTAGAGGGTGCGCTGGTTCTCATTGCAGGCGTTGTTTGAGTTAGAACGTCTCGAGAAGCGAGGGCCTCAGCAAACAGTGCGGCTGTCTCAAAGCGGTCTGCGGGCACCTTGGCAAGCGCCTTCTCGATAGCTATCTCAAGAACGACTGGGAGTGATTGTCTCACCGTCCGGATTGACGGAGCAGCATCGACGGAGTGTCGTGCGAGCACGGCCTGGGGTGTGGGACCTGTGAACGGAGGTGCACCCGTCACCATCTCGTACAAAACGCAGCCCAGTGCGTAGATGTCCCCGCGGCCATCGATTCCCGGGTCCCCAGCTGCCTGTTCCGGACTCATGTACCATGGCGTGCCGAGGACCACGCCAGTTTGGGTGAGTTGCTCTCCGCCCGCATCCATTGCAGCGCGCGCAATGCCAAAATCCGCGATGACAGCGTGTCCCCCCGACAGTAATATGTTCTCCGGCTTGATATCTCGGTGGATCACACCATAGCTGTGCGCGTAGGCCAATCCGTCAGCAACTTCTCTGGCGATCTGCACGGCTTCCTCGAAGGCGAGTTGCTTCTTCCTCGCGATGAGGTCACGCAAGGACTCTCCTTCCACGTACGGCATCACGTAGTAGAGGTACCCGTCTGCCTCACCCGAGTCTATCAACCCCAAGATGTGGGGATGCTGGAGCTTCGCTGAGATCTCGACTTCACGTAGAAAGCGCTCAGCGCCAAACGCCGCTGCCACTTCGGGCTGGAGCACCTTTACAGCAACCAGGCGATTGTGCTTGGGATCCTCAGCAAGGTATACCACGGCCATCCCACCGACACCGAGTTCGCGCTCTACACTGTACCGGTCGGCCAGAGCAGCTTGAATGGAGCTGAGATCCATCATGGCAACCGCGTCTCTAGATAGGCCAGGTTCGGAACCCCTTCTGGTTTGGAGATAATCTACACCCTCTCAGCGGTCGTGCTGAGAGAGTCTTGATCTCGCGCCCCTCGCTTCAGGATGACTTGTTGTATCAGGACCGTCCCCCCCCATGAACAGTCTGTCATAAAGCATGACCCTTCGGTCCCATGTGTGGTGCTCCAAGGTGTACTTGATGGCGAAGTCCCGATCCCAATCACGTTCAGCCGCTTCGATTGTCCGCGATGCCATTTCAGACAGGTTCCCCGAGGGCACCAGGAATCCCATGCGCGACTCTCGCAGTACGTTGTCATTGGGAAAACCCTCCTCACACACGGTGGGCAGTCCAACACGAAGATAGTGGTAGATCTTGGTGCTTTCGTTGTTGTGCATGAAGCGCCCTGCGGACACAACAATACCCACGTTTGCATAGTGGAGGTAATCCCAAGAGCGGTCATAGGAGGTGACGCCACAGTAGGTGACATATCGGCTGTCCAGTTTCCTCGCATCACCGGGACCGACAACGTACAAACGAGCCCTCCTAGCGTCGAGCAGTCTGCCTAGTTCGTTCAACTTGGCGACGATGACCGCATGGGCCTGCCGCTGGCTCTGGCTGTCGTCGCTGTAAATATTGCCTGCAAAGATGCAGCGCTTTCTGTCATCCTGCAGATATGGATCCTCTCGCGGTTCCGGCACTTCGCGGTCGGCTGCGCCTGGTACTAGTAGCAGGCGGTCCACCCCTCCGTGACACTCGGCCCACAGCTGCCTTGCTTGCTCACTGAGAACGGTTATGTAACGGCTCACACCGTTGATTCGCTCCTGAACCCTATACAACTGTTCCCGCTGCCTACCGTAGAAGTAGATACCGTCCATATCGCGAGGACCCACGACCGAGCCCAGTTTGGATATGATGAAAGGATGGTTCGCGCCGCCGTACCGCTCTAGCGTCGTGAATCCCCTGTGAAACAGCGTCTTGACCACATCGTAGTCCAGCCACTTCACACTCCTTATTGGGACCCTCCGAAGATTGGGAGCAACCTCCAAGACAGGCTGCCGGAGCTTCCATTTGAACTCGGCTGTCGCCATGTCGACTTGGTAACCGAGTCTGGCAAGGGCTTCGGAGATCTTGGCCCATCGGATATAGGACATATCTATGAGCTGCGTGGCACGCTTCTCCGTGCTAAGAACCGTGACGATCCTCACGATGCCCCCCTCCGGCGGCCTTGAGTTCCGCGACTCGCCGCGTACGGCGTTCCCGCTACACGGCCACCCCTTTCCAGGACATGCCAAGTTCCGTACCATAAACCCCACTGCACCAACCGAGACATGTGTGGCATAGCCGGGTATTTGACCAAGCATCCCTCCATAGGCTCGGGGTCCATGATCGCGCATCTCATCGAACCGATCAGGTCCCGCGGGCCCGATGATGAGGGATTATGCGTGATTCTGCGTGATGAAGGCAAGCAGCGGCTGTATAAGACCGGTCGCACCGCTTCAGCCGCTGCCGCGGGACTCGACGATTTTCGCGACACGACGGCGCTCATTCCACACGACGTTGCGCTGATCAACACCCGATACGCAATCATCGACCGTTCGCCGGGGGGGCATCAACCCTTCGTGAGTCGCGACGGCTCGGTCACCGCCGTGTTCAACGGCGAGATCTACAATTACGTGGAGCTTCGGAATGAGCTGAAGCAGAGGGGAGTGGTATTCCGAACGGCCAGCGACACAGAGGTGCTGGTCGAGGGATATCGCGTGTGGAGAGACGACATTTGGTCGAAGCTGAACGGCTTCTGGGCCGTGGCGCTCTATGACCTCAATGACCGAGCGGTGCGACTGTCGCGTGACCGACTCGGCGTTGCTCCTCTGTACTATCGCGAGACAAAGCTCGGCCTGTACTTCGCCAGCTTGATAACGCCGCTCCTACAACTGGGCGACCGCATGCCAGCACCCGATGTTGAAGTGCTCACCGGTTTCATGGAAACGCAGCTGAAGGATTTTGACAGTGCAACCTGCTTTTCAGGTATCAAGTCTCTACCGCCTGCAACGACAGTCCGTCTGGTGCCAGGCGAATATGACCCTGCTGTCGCATATCACAACCGTTACTGGAGTTATCCCTCCAGCCCACTGTCGACAAAGGACATTACGCTCACCGAGGCCGTCGAATGGTTCCGCGAGACGTTCCTGAACGCGGTGCAACTGCGGCTTCGGGCCGACGTCAAGCTCGCCTTCGAACTGAGCGGCGGGCTGGACAGCTCCTCCATCGTCGTAGCGGCCGCGGCTCTTGGAACGAAGGAAATCACAACATACACAATCTCGGTACCCGAAAGCGATGAGGAGCCTTACGCCCGTGCCATCCTCGACAGGTACGATGTCGACTACCGAGTCCTTACAGCTCCAGAAGACACCTTCTTCGAGGATGCCCAACAATTTCTGGGTATCATGGAGGAACCATTCCACGCACCGAACATCTACACGCACTACAAGATGCGGAGGCTGATGAAGGAAGACGGTGTTGGTATCGTCCTCTCCGGATCCGGGGGCGACGAGGTTCTGGCTGGTTATGAATGGGATTTCTGGCAGGCCGCGTTCGCACAACTCAGGCGTGACGGACACTTTACCCACGGACTGCTGTGCGATCTGGTGATGAAGTTCAAGTCGAGACTGCGTACCGCCGAGACGTTCAAATACAAGACACTGACCTGGATACGGAGAGCACGCAGACTCCGCGAGTTGGTCGGGCTTGCCACCACAGGCAACGCGGTCTCGCCGGGAACCGACGGCAGTGGTGCGACCCTGCCTTTGGAACAGAACAGAGCACTGGCAATTCACGAAGGATATGCGTCGCTCGATTACTATGGACAACGCCTATATCACCTCAAGGTAGGCCTTCAGCCTTACTACCTACGCAGCAACGATCACTTCACCATGTCCATACCGTTGGAGCATCGCCTGCCCTTTCTGGACTATCGAATTGTGGAGTTCGGCTTACAGGTCCCGGTCCCCTACCTGTTCAATCGGGGATGGACCAAATACGTGCTGCGAAAGGCCATGGAGCCCATGTTGCCTCCGGAGATCGTTTGGCGACCCGAGAAGATGGGATTCCCCTTCCCGTTCCGACGGTTCCTTTCGGACAACCGGCAGAGCCTCCAACCCACACTCGCGAGCGTCGTGTCCGCCGGCCTGGCGAGTACGGAGACTGACTATGACTCTTTGCTCAATCGGAATCCTCTGAAACTCTGGCGGATCTGCAGTGTCGGAATGTGGCTCGATGAGTTCGCCGGCACATCGCCATGAACGTGTGATACGATGGACACAGCGCTGTTTCTCATTCACGACCTTCGCATGGGTGGAGCGGAGAAGACCTTCATCGCCCTCACGAACAACATTGGTTCGCTGCAAGCAATCCCCGTTGTGATCCGACGTCCACTCGAGCTGGCGGAAGAGCTGAGGCGGGACAAGCACGTATTCGACCTATCGGCTCCTGAGCCGAGTTCGTTTCGGCCGGAGGAGTGGACCACTTCGTCACATTTGCCCGAGCCACGCGCGGCAGATGCTGTTCCACGCTGGATCGGTGGTGAACTCACCTCGCTGGCACGAAAGTGCTCGAGATTGAATACGTTGGCCGGACAAAGCGGCGCGCAGCTCATATCGACGTTCCTTCACAAATCACATGTGTTGGGCATGTTCACGAAGCTGTTTCTTAGATGGGACCTAAAGGTCGTCTTGAACGTTCACGAACTCATGAGCCAGCACCTTCACTACCACTTCACCAATCCGATCCGGCGATGGGTCATGAGGGCATTCGTCCGGTTCTTCTTCCCGCGGGCCGACCTCGTCGTTGCCGTCGCCGAGGGTGTGAAGCGGGACCTCGTGGAGGCTTTCGGCGTACCGGCTCACCGCATCAAGGTTATCCCCAACCCCTTGGATCTGGAGTGGCTACGGGTGCAGGCATCGGAGGGGATCGCAGATTGCGAGTTGCCCCCACCTGATGGTCCTCTGGTCTTGGCAGTGGGTAGGCTCGTCAAACTCAAGGCCCACGACATTCTCGTGGAGGCTTTCGCTCAACTTCCGGCCGCATGCCGGGGACATCTCCTCATTCTCGGCGAGGGTGAAGAGCGTTCAGCCCTTGAAGAACTCGTCCAGACCCTCGGCTTGAGACAATCAGTGACGTTCACCGGTGCAGTGAAAAACCCGTGGAAATATATGACTCGCGCGGACGTGTTGGTGCTTCCCTCCCTGTCCGAGGCTTTTCCCAATGTCATCGGTGAGGCTCTCGCTCTCGGCTTGCCGGTAGTGGCAAGCGACTGTGCCCAGGGGGTCCGCGAATACCTCTCCGACGGAAGCTGTGGGTTTCTCGTCCCACCTGGCAGCGTTCCCGAGCTGGTGCAAGGCATAACGAAAGTGCTGACCGACGAACCACTGCGAGAAATGTTCATCGAACGAGGTCTACGACGTGTGGAGGAATTCGACCTGCGTAGAGTGGTGCAGACGTATGAGCAAACACTCTCGGGCTTGCTCTAACTCCTCGATTTCGCGATGCGGTATACACGCTTCAGGAAAACCGGCAACCTCAGGACGTGAAGTAGCCCAATCAAGAGAAGCCCGCACACTTGACTCGTCGTCCAGCCCGCCACGCGGCTTTGGAGTCTCAGTTGTCGGTGGCAGATGAGCACTCGCTTCCACCAGAAACGCGGGCCTTTGAATCGCAGATTTTGTTGGACGTTGGTTGCATGCACGCGTGCCACGTAGAGGAAACTGGGCACCAAGGCCATGTCAAACTTGCCCGCGACCCGCAAGGCCATCTCGTAATCCACCGCGTAACGCAACTCCTCGTTGAACAAGCCTACCGCATCGAAGACAGCGCGGCGGTAGGTGCGAAGATGGTTTACGACCATGCCATGTACGATCAGGTCCCTGCGATAGTCGCGCGTTGCGGCAGCCCGCATGATTAGGAACGACGTTTGCCGTTCGAATTCCTCCTCCGTGATCATACCGTCTTCCTCGACCTGGTAGTGGAAGGCATACACCTGGCCGATGTTCTCCCCTTCACAGAGCTTGTCAACCATGAGGCGCAACGCTCCCGGCAGTACAATGTCGTCCGAGTCAACATGAACGATGATTGGCGCAGTGCTGTGCCTGATGACCGTGTTGTGGCAGTAGCCTATCCCTCGGTGCTGATCGAGCGATATCAATCTCACTCTTGGATCGGCGCAACCCCTTACAACCTCCTTCGTACGGTCATCAGAGCCGTCATCTACCACTATGAGTTCCACCTCGATGTCTCTCTGTGTGAGTACGCTTCGAATCGCCGCCCCTACGTACGCTTCGGTGTTGTACGCTGGCATCGACACAGTAACCTCAGGGTGTCTTCCAGTAGCGCTGGCCTCCGTGATCTTTGTGCCGCCCGATTCTAGATCCCGAATGGTGGTCAGTAGTTGGCTGTGAGAAATCACTTGGCGGATCCTATCATGGTAGAGGGCCATTGAAGCGGATGCACACCAAGACTAACGTGATCCGCAACGCTAAGAATAGCAGCACCTCCACGCCGAGAGACAGAGGCCCCGAAGCAGGGAGGGCATCTGAACTGAAAGAGACAGGAGCGCACGGTCGAGGACACCTCGCACTCGGTGTCGAGGCATTTGTGCTGAGGCAGACCGGCATCGGGCATCGACAACAGATACGAGCGCGGCGTATGTTGGTGTGTGCGAAGATCCTGAGGCCCCAGACCGTGAACATCTCAATCTGACTATGAGGAAGACGACACGACCGAGATGGCCATGAGTGCTCCCGTGACACTTTGCGTCGTCAACTACAACGGCGCGCGGTATCTTGAGCAGACACTCGATGCTGCAGCTGCACAAGATCCACCGTTCGCGGAATTGGTACTTGTCGACAACGCATCGACCGACAACAGTCATGCCCTAGTCGACGAACTGTATCCGGCCGTACGAGTGATCTCCCTCGAGGAAAACCATGGTCCTGGTGCTGCGCGGAATGTGGGATTGGAGGTGGCACAACACGATGCAATCCTCTTCATAGACAACGATGTGGCACTGGCACCACAATGCCTTGCCACGTTGGCGACGGCACTCGAGGAGAATGAGAACGCAGCGGTAGCGATGCCGAGAGTACTCTACGCCTACGATCCTGAACAAATCCAGTTCGAAGGAGCGCAATGCCATTTCCTCGGTCTGCTGGCACCTGTCAACGCCGACACTCCAGTTGCCTCTGCGGAGCAGACTACGAAGCCAACTGGTTCATTGATTACGGCTTGTTTCCTCGCCGATAGGCGACGACTAGGGGACGTTGCACCTTTTGATGAAGACTTCTTCATATACCTCGAGGACCACGACTTCGGAATGCGCGTGCGGTGTGCCGGCTGGGAGATATTGTCCGTGCCTGGCGCAAGATGCTTCCATCGAGGAGGTACCGAAGGCCTTTCGCTTCGACTAACTCGTGAATACTCGCGAACCAGAGTGGTTTGCCTGATCCGGAACCGCTGGTTGATCTTGCTCAAGAACTACCAAGTCGGCACGCTTGTCCGGTTGGCACCAGTTTTGGCCGCCTACGAGCTTTTCCAGCTTGCGGGCGTCCTGAAGAAGGGCTGGCTCGTCTGTTGGATACGCGCAGCCTGGTGGACAGTGAGGCATAGGCGGGAAACCGCTGCCAAGCGACGTCAGGTACAGGAATCGCGGCAGGTGAAAGACAAGGACCTTTTCGTTGGGGGGACTCTACCGTTCACCCAGCACCTCGCGACCACCCGTGTTGAGAGAGGCGGTATCAGTGTCCTCAACACTGCTGTAACGGAATACTGGAAGCTGATAAAGCGTTGGCTGTGACGTGTACTCCATGAGAGGACAGGTTTGGTGTTTCGGGTAGCAATGGTTGCAGCGTGTCCTTTTCCCAGACCTAGGGGCACGCCAACGCGCATACTTCGAATGGCAGAAGCGCTTGCGAACCGAGGCCACGATATCCACGTCGTGACATACCATTTTGGCGATGCCATTGACGGGATAGATTTCGAAATCCATAGAATCCCGGCTGTTTTGAGGTACCAGCGGGTGTCTCCCGGACCGACACTCCGGAAACTCCTGGTACTGGATCCGATGGTCGCCGCGAAACTCGTGCGGGTGCTAGACGAGGGCTCGTTTGACGTCATTCACGGACACCACTATGAAGGCCTTCTCGTCGGGTTGTTCGCCGCGCGGGCGAGTGGTCTGCCGGTGGTGTACGACGCTCACACTCTCCTTCAGACGGAACTCCCTGCATATCCTCTGGGCATACCCGAAGTCCTGATGGTGGACCACGGCGGCGTACCCGTTGACCGCGCGACCGTCGTGCCCAGCGGTATAGAGCCCGAACAGTTCCAGGTACCGCAGGACCGTATACCGCTCCTTGACTCCTCCACCAAGCACCTGATCTTCACGGGTAACCTAGCCCCGTACCAAGGTGTCGAGCAGTTGCTGCGTAGCTTCAAGCTCGCGTTCGAGCAGCGCCCCGATCTCCGCCTGCTGATCGTCACAGAAGACTCTTTCGCCCCGTACGATGCGCTGGCACGGGAACTGGCAATCCGGGATGCGATAGAAATCGAGTGTGTCGGGTTCAAGGATGTTCCCGCACTGTTGGCCGCCGCCGACGTAGCGCTGAACCCCAGACTTCGATGTGACGGCACGCCTCAGAAACTGCTCAACTACATGGCAGCCGGCAAACCAATCGTGTCCTTTGCAGGATCGGGACATGTGCTGGAGCACGACCGGACTGGCCTGTTGGTTCCTGACGATAGCGTGGAAAGTTTTTCCGCCGCGATATTGCGGGTGTTGGACGATAACGACCTGGCGACATCCCTCGGTGCTGCCGCTCGAAGTGCTGCGAACAGAGAGTACGGTTGGGACAGAACTGCACGGGGAATCGAAACCATCTACGAACAAGTAACCTCCCGACGCTCGCGGAGGTACGCCGGGATACTCCGTTGACTGAAGTCACCTGCCTAAGAGTGCCACAGAGTCAGGGGCAACGGACACCGCTGTAGACTCAGCCGGAGCAACGTCCGTTGTTTTGATCTTTCCCGACGAGGCCTCTCCTTACGATTGCGTTAGGGTCACGCGCGGTCATTCTCGCGTGCCACCCCCTGCGGCCATGCTGTCCGTCTCGATGTCACCGGATACCATAGCAGCGATGGCAGCACGAACTGCAGCCGCTATGGCCCGGTTCGCGTGTGGCGTGTAGTGGACACCATCGGACATGAAAAGGTAATCAGGAGGCAGATCCGTGCGCCTCAGTACTTCGCGAGCATCCAGGATTGGAAGAC
>JBDGYW010000045.1:0-18766 GCA_039588935.1 Gemmatimonadota bacterium
GAGGCCTGCTCGAAGGTCATGCCCAGAGCGCCGTGGGCCATGGGCCACATGTCCACGTACCCCGGATAGAAGAGGTCGTAGGTGTCGCGGTTGAAGTAGGCGAAGCCCCGTTCGTCGAAAGCGGCAGCGATGTCGGCCCCGAACACGTCCATGAGCTGGATCTGAGGCTCCATGAATAGGGGGTTCGAAGGCTGCGCTGTCGGTGGGAAGAAATAGGTGGAGTTTCCGCCCATCTCGTGCAGATCGGCCAAAATGTGGGGCCGGTATTCCATGAATAGCCCGATCTTGCCCCTGGTCTCCACCTGGCTCTGCCTGAACAAGTCCCGATTCAAGTCGAAGAGGTAGTGGTTACCCCGGCCCCGGGGCCAGGGCTCGTCGTGTTCCGCCGACCATGTATCCGGATCGGGCCACCTGGACCGGGCCATGGTGTTCTGGAAGACGAACCGGGCCCGGCCGTCAGGATTCTCCATCGGCTCGATGAGGACCAGGCTTTCTCTGAAAACCAGGTCAACGTCCGGATCACCCCGCGCCGCCAGGAGATGATAGGCTTCGGCCATGGCGGCCCCGGTCGGCGTAGTCTCGTTCCCGTGAATCCCGTGCATGATCATGGTCACCACGGGGAGTCGATCCAGAAGGGCCTCCGCGTCTGCATCGGAGAGACCGCGCGGGTCGCTGAGACGATGGAGGTCCTCCTTGATCGCCTCCAGGTCCGCAATACGCTCAGGGGTGCCAATAATCATCAATACGAGGGGACGCCCCTCCCAGGTCTCGGCGTAACGGACCAAGCGGGTTCTGTCGGGAGCGGAGGCATGGAGCGCTTCCATGTACCTGATTACGGCGTCAGGCGGCGTTATCTCTGCCCGAAAGTCGTGGCCGACTACTTCTGCAAGGGTCGGAATGGCGGGGTCGTATTGGGCCCCGGGTGCTAGCTCCTGATCCGGGCTCGGGACCTGAAGCAGAGCTGCCAGAATAACGGTGACGACCATGGGATTTCCTTTTCCTGTTGCGCGCGTGCGGATGCGGGCGTGAGTCCGCAGGGATTTTCTATCTGCTTGGTCGCAGTATGTGGTGCGGTACTGGAACTGTCCACTCGTCTACTGCCGCACAGCCTCTAACAGCAGTACACCGATCTCCCAGTTGTCTTTGACTCCGCCAAACCGTTCGGATCCGGGACCGGACGCGAACAGCGGAACCATCGAGGCAGTGTGACCGTCGGTGGTGTATCGTGCCACGAGTGGCCATCTCCCGGAAGTGTCGCTGGGTGGAAGCTCAACGTAATCCGGCTCACCGGGCTGTGCATGCTGTAGGGCGAGGCCGCCGGCATCGTGGTCCGCCACCACCACGATGAGAGTGGACGGGTTCGTGCGCTGGTACTCGAGCGCCACCCAAATGGCGCGGTCGAGGGCGAGCATCTCCGCGGTGACCGAGTCCAGCGTTGAGTTGTCTTCCCCCCGCCACCATCAGGAAGAACCCGTCTGGATCTCTGTCGAGAATCTCGATCGCCTTGGTGGTCATCTCCGGGAGTGAAGGTGACCGCGAGAAAGCATCGGTCATATGCCTGCCGGCGAACAGGCCGACGATCTTGGACACGCTGTCGGTGTTCGCGTTCTGAAACTCATCCGGAGTGAGTAACGCCGAATACTCAGTGGCCATCGTGGTCAGAAGGTCGAGACTATGACCACTGTCACTACGACTCGAGGGATCGAAGTACCTGAGGCCACCGCCGAGCAGTACGTCGACACCCGACTCGGACAGCTGTCGGGCGATCTCAAAGTCCATGTAGCGGTCCGGCACGTGCGTCGCGAATGCCGCAGGTGTGGCGTGAGTGATGGTGGACGTCACAACCAAGCCCGTGGCTTTACCAAGTTGCTGCGCAACCTCTAGAACCGTCGGGACGGTGTTGGTGTCGCTGTCGACTCCAATCGCGCCGTTGTAGGTCCGTATCCCAGATGCGAATGCCGTGGCCGCGGCGCCGCTGTCGGTGATCGTGCTGTCCGCGGACTGCGTTTCCACAAGCCCGACGACGGGGAACTGCTTGAATGCCAGGTTGTCGGACGCGAGTGATGCGGCAGTCCAGTAGGCTGTTCCGGCGCCGTCCCCAATGAAGAGAATCACACGTGTCGGCGAGTCTGCATCGGCGCAGGAAACGGCCAGCGTTGCCATTGCAAGAACGAGAATCGAGCGCAACTGCTTCATGCGATAATCCCCAACAGGTTGCATCATCTATGTCCCGAGCCGCAGCGACAGGCTCCAGTGGAAGCGGCTCGAATCGTCACACTGAGGCGTTTCAGTGATGTTGATGATACTGTGGGACCGACGATTGTGCATCAACGGCTGGGAGGGGAGGCATGAGAGCATCGGCAGCTCGTCGGTTCTCCCTTCCCGAAACCGGGAACTGGTGGTAGCGTTTCGCCTGGTGGTTCGATTGACAGGGTGACACACGAACGGTTCCCACGCAAAATGAGGTCAGTCGAACCATTCTTGTCCGGCACGTGTCAAACTGACGGAGAGTTGTTACGGCGAATTGAACCAGCGTTTTAGGGGGAAGTGATGCGCAACATAGGCGACCGGGCGCGACCGGTACTCGGGTTTCTTGTGTTCTTCAGCATCCTTCTGGCAGCGCCCGAATTTGGTGTCGGACAATCGGCGCGCGATCGTGTTCCTGGCGAAAACTGGGTGCGCTACGCGGACGTAGCGGAGGCCGGCTTCGACGCCGGGCAGCTCGAAGCGGCGCGTACCACGTGGGAAGGCCTTCCATCCTCGGCCTTCCTGGTGGTAGCGGACGGGGCGGTCGTCGCCGCGTGGGGCGAGGTGGAGCGACGTTTCATGTGTCATTCGGTGCGCAAGAGTTTTCTCACCGCACTCTATGGGATCTACTGGGACCGAGGCGAGATCGAACTCAACAAGACCCTGGCCGATCTCGGCATCGACGATTAGCCGGACCCACTTCTGGAGACCGAGCAACGGGCTCGCATCCTCGACCTGCTGAAAGCGCGCTCCGGCGTGTTCCATCCCGCGGCGTATGCGGGTCGCACCGATTCGCGACCACGCAGCAGCGAAGGCCCGGGTCGCTACTTCGCCTACAACAACTGGGACTTCAATACCGCGGCCGCGATCCTGAAGCAGGAAACGGGAGCCGACGTATTTGAAGCCTTCGACGAGTACTTCGGGCGGCCGCTGGGCATGGAAGACTGGCGCGTTTCGGACGGCTACTATCACTACGAGCGCGACAAATCCCAGTACCCTGCCTATCCGTTCCGGCTCTCGGCGCGTGACGCGGCTCGCTTCGGGTTGCTGTATGCCCGCGAAGGACTGTGGCAGGACCAACGGATCCTCTCCGAACACTGGGTCCGCCGCAGCTCCGCCCTCTACTCCATTGACAGCGATGTGGTGGGGTACGGGTTCATGTGGTGGGTGATGCGCGAGCCCCGCTTCACCCGTCACGGAATGTTCGCGGCTCTCGGTGTCGGCAACCAGATGATTGCGGCGCTACCCAAGTCCGACATGGTGATCGTGAATCGCGCCAACACCTATGGAGGTGAGAGCACACCGACACCGGCGCTGCTCGACCTGATCGAGCAGGTGCTCGAGGCACGGACGGGTGACGCGGTCGGAGCCCCGGCGCTCTTGCCGCTCGAGGAGCGCGCCGACCCGATGATCACCCAGGTGTCCGCCGACCGCCTGGCTGAGATGGTGGGCGAGTGGGATTTTCCCCCTCCTCCGCTTGGCTTGCCCTCGTTCACTACTGTGAACATCACTGTCGGTGATGGTCACCTGGTTGGTTATTCCCCCCTTTCAGGCACCTTCAAGCTGTACCTGCAACAAGACGGCACGCTGCACGAGGAAGACAGTCACGAGCGTTACGTGCTCGTTGATGATGACGACGGCTCCTTTGCTGGAATCTCCGACACCAGGTCCATATCCATTGCAGCGGTGACCGCAGCGACACAAGGTCGGAACGATCGGGCCCAACAGACTCTTGCCCTCGCCGAGGGCGTTGAGAGTGTGCAGATCGGAGTTGCGCGGGCCGTTGTCGATTTGATGGCAGGCAGGAGGAGGTCCGCCGATCGTCTGGTTCGGGAGCTGGTCGAGCGTGGCGTCCCGGCCCAGACCGAGGCCGAGGTCAACGCGGTGGGCTACGCCTTGATGCGGAATCAGAATGCCGAGCAGGCCCTAGAGATCTTCGAACTCAACACGCGCGTTTTTCCCGACGCGTCCAACACCTGGGACAGCCTCGGCGAGGCGCACATGACCCTCGGCAATAACGACGAAGCGATCCGTGCCTACGAGAAGTCGCTGGAACTCGATCCGGACAACACGAACGCACGGGCGATGATCTCCAGGATTCGAGGAGGTGTGCGGCAGTAGAACGAGGAGTTTCAAGCGGGGGCCCGGTGCAAGCCGGCAAAACTCACCGGGACCCGAACGTGTGTCCGGATACGGACGGGCACGTCCCAGGTTCGAACTGCGACCTTCGGTAGTGCTCTGCGACAAGTTGTTCGTTCCCTTTGTGTTGCGGCGACATCGCACCTGGTACGGCGATTGCTTTAACTCACTGGCGGATCTCAACTCACTCGATCACGGAGTCGAAATGAAGATCTGCCGTGCCTTGGTACCGACACTTGCCATGCTTTGCCTTGCATGCTCCGACAAAAGCGCTAGAACGGTTGGACATGTCGTACGCGACAGTGCGGGCATCCGAGTCGTTGAGAATGCGTCACCGACCTGGAATGCCGAATCGGCCTGGCGACTGGGTGACGTCCCAACCCTGGACATAGGCGGCAGCGACGTAGACCCCAATTACGAGCTGTACCGTGTCAGGGGTGCCCTCGGAATGCCCGACGGGCGACTCGTGATTGCCAACGCCGGAACTTTGGAACTCCGTTTCTACAGTGCAAGCGGAGCGTACCTGACGGCCTCCGGCAGGGAGGGTGAGGGACCCGGTGAGTTCCAGTATTTCAGCTGGATCGCCAGAACTCGAGGTGACTCTCTGGCCGTCTTCGACAGGCGGATGTCGAGGCTCTCGGTGATCGATTCCGATGGCCGGTTCGCGCGGAACGTGACGATTAGAAGCGTCGGGGAGATGGTGGTCCAGATGGCGGGTGTGTTTGGGGACGGCTCGATTCTGAGCTATGGCTCACCCATTCGCGGTTCGATGGGCTCTTTCCGCACCGAAGACTACCTGTTCCACCATGAACGCGACGGTGCGTTGATCGATACCATCGGGATTTTTCCAGGTCGTGAGGCGTTCGTCCGGGACCTGGATCCGGGGCCGGTGATGAACGGGAGTCCATATTTTTTCCGCTCGTCAACGTATCTCGCAGGAAACGAGCAGCTTTATGTGGCAACCAATGACACGTATGAGATCGGCATCTACTCACGTGAGGGCGATCTCGTTTCTCTGATACGACGGCGGTTCACCCACCTGGAGGTCACTGAAGAAGCGGTTCAGCTGGTACGAGAGCGTTCCGTGAGCGCACGCACACCCCACCCGATGCGACCTCAGTTGGAAGAATTCGCCGACGCAAAACCAATTCCAGAGACAATGCCGGCATACGCCGCTGTCAAACTCGATGAGAGCGGCAATCTCTGGGTGGAAGAGTATCGCTACCCCGATGATGCGGTGAGCCGTTGGACCGTCTTCGACGTGGGCGGCGTGATGTTGGGGACAATCCGGATGCCCAGCGGCTTTTTGCTCTTGTATGCGGGAGAGAGCTTCGTACTTGGGAGTACTCACGACGAACTCGACCTGGAGCGCATTCAGCGATATGCGTTGATCAAACCGTAAGACAAGGGCGTTGATTGACGCTGACGTTCGACGTTTCACCGCGTTAGCATCTTTGGTATTCTGACGGGCGACTGCCTACTCCGCTTTCAACACCTCCATCGGATCGGCCCGCATTGCTCGTTGCGCAGGCACGTAGGTCGCCACAGCCGCAACCAAGGCGAGTACGCCCGTTGCTGCGACCATCGCGCCGACATCCAATGTGCCCAGCTCCGGTATCGCGCTCCGCACCAAACGCGATGCCGCTAGCGCGCCGACAACTCCCGCCGCCAAACCGGCGACGACGAGGGTGAGACCTTGGAATAGCACCTGGCGGAGGATGGCTGCCGGACTGGCGCCGAGTGCCAGCTGAACGCCGATCTCGCGTAAACGTCGGCTCACTGAGTACGCGAGTACGCCGTAGATCCCGATCGCCGCCATTAGCATCCCGCCCAGTGAGAAGACGCCGAGTACGCTGGTGGTGAACCGCTCGCCGGAAATGGACTCGGCGTGAAGAAGGGTGGCCGGGAGGACTTCATTCACAGCCAGCGTTGGGTCGACCGATGCGACCGCGCCAAACAGCTGGGCGGCGGTCACGTCCCCACGCGTACGCGCCGCGACCACCAGGTTCGCCGCGGAGGATGCCGCTGCGTATTGCGCATATGGCACGTACCAGGTCATCGGTTGATCGTCATACTCACGCACGTCGCCGACCACGCCGACCACCGTTTTCCATGAGTCAGGATTCCCACTTTCCCGTGCATCCCGCAGGCGACGGCCAATGGGGTCTTCACCGGGCCAGAGAAAATCCGCCGTCGCTTCACTCACGATCGTGACCGAGAGCCCATCAGCCCTATCGCGGCTGTCGAAATACCGTCCGTTCAGCAAAGGGATCCCAACCGTCTCGAGAAATCCCGGCGTGACGCTACGGTGGTTGACTAGAATGCGCTCATCGGGGTTGAAATCACGCCCTTCCGCCTCGATTCGCGCGAGTGTGTTTGCACGGTCCCATGGGAACATCGAAGATGTTCCGGTCTGTTCCACGCCCGGTACTTCGAGCAACGCAGCCTCCGCGTTCGACACGTAGGTGATTCTGCGCGAAACGTCGGCGTAGTCTGGACGGTCGACCGCGGTGGTGACCAGCCAGAGACCTTCGGCGTCATAGCCCGGGTGTACGTCTTGGAGAATGCGAAAGTTCTGTACCATGAGACCCGCGGCCGCAAGCAAGGTGAAAGCCAATGCGACTTCGCACACCACCAGCGCGTCTGAGGACAATGTGCGCCCGCGGGTGACAGACCGAGTACCCGACTGCAGTGCGCTCGCGGGGTCGGCATCCGAGGTACGCCATGCCGGGATGCTGCCGAAGACGAGCGCGCAAGCAGCGGCCACCGATACACAGAAGAGGAAGGCGACCCGGTCGACAGACACCTCCGGCACGACGTAACCAAGTGCATCCGGTACGAGGGCAACGAGGAACTGCGCCGCCCAGAAAGCAAGCGCAAAACCCGCGACGCCGCCGAGCAACGAAACGGTCAAATTCTCGGCGAGGTTCTCACGCAGCAGCCGGGCACGACTGGCTCCGAGCGCGGCTCGCATCGCGAACTGCCGCCGTCGGTCCAGACCACGGGCGAGGAAGAGGTTTGCCAGGTTGGCGCACACGATCAACAGCACGAATACCACGGCGCCGAACAGAGCCAGCACGAGCCTGTCGTCGTCCTGTACGAGGGTTTCGCGCAGTTGAATCGGCGTTAACGTGGCTCCGCGATGTCGTTCCGGGTGCTCGGCAGCCAGACGGGTGCCGAGCAGATCCAGTTCCGCCGCCGCCTGTGACAGGGTGACGCCCGACGCGAGACGCGCCTGCACGTTGAGCCCCCACGTTCCGCGACCGACGGGATCGACTCGCATAGGCAACCAGATGTCGGCGTGATACGGATAGTTGTATCGCGGCGGCATCACGCCGACTACCGTCTTGCTCTCCTGATTGATGGTGATGGTGCGGCCCACCGCGGCGCGTTCACCGCCAAATTCGCGTCGCGAGAGCCGATAGCTGATCACGGCAACGGTGGCAGCGTCGTCTGCTTCCGCTTCGTCGGCTGTGAAGCCACGCCCGATCAGAGGCTCCACGCCCAAAGTCGTCAGCCAATCGCGACTCACGGAGATCGCAACAACTCTCTCCGCCATGCCGTCACTGCGAAGCAAGGTTGCGTCAGAGAACTGGTGGGCAACCAAACTGGAGAAGACAGTCTGTTGACGGTCGATCTCATCGTACGTGAGAGGAATCAGGCTGATGCGGGTGGGACGGTCGTGTGGGATCTGGTAGATCCGGACGAGCTTGTCCTCTTCGTCGAATGGTAGTGGGTTGAGAAGCACTGCGTGAACCAGTCCGAACACTGCCGTCGTTGCCCCGATGCCAAGGGTGAGGCTCAGCAGTGCCGCGGCCATGAGAGCCGGCGCGTTTCTGATTTCCTTGAACGCGAACCGAACGCCGCGCGTCAGATCGCCCAGAGTCGTGCGCACCATGAATGTGAGCTGCGATTGGTTTGCCGGTCTGATTCCCGTGGCAGCTACCGCCGACCTGCGTTTGCGCGACCCAGCGGTCCGCTCGACGATCCCGGTCGTGAGGAAGTTTACTGCGGTTCGCGCAAAGAGCCCCACACCAGCGCCGAGACCTCGTTGTTGGGCAACGTCGCGGAATCGCTCGCAGTAGAGGTCGATCATGGCGCTGCCACAGCGTCGCCGAAAGGCAGCGGGGTACACGCCGAGCAGGGCGATTAGTACGCGTCGCGTGACGCTGAGTGCGAGTGATTGAGTTAGAGGTTTCATCCGGCTATCTGGACGCGATCAGCTTCTTGGACTCTGCGACCTGCAGCACCGCTCGAAGGCGGGCAGCTTCAGCTTTGGCAACCCGCCGGCCAAGTGGGGTGATGCCGTAGTAGCGGCGCCGAGACTCCGGAGCATTTGGCGGCACCGATCCCGCTCGTTCCTCTATCAGCCCGTCGGCCTCCATGCGGGTGAGCCTGCGGTAGAGCGAGCCGATCTCCAGCACCACACCTGTCTTGGCTGCCTCTACCGCTTTGCTTATCCCGTACGCATGGGCATCTCGCTCTGCAAGGACGAGCAGGAGCTGGAAATCCGCCGCCGCGAGCGGCAGGAACGATCTGGGACTGGAGTCGGCAGGATTATTCGACACGGTGATTGCCTTTGAGATGTATGTCTGTCAGATGCAGATACTATGTACTACACAATGATAGTATCTGCACTGTACCGATAGTAAGCAGTTGTGTCAAGGCGCGTGGTCGAATTGACGTTGCCGGAACAACAACAAGACAGACGGCGAGCAACGACCGAAACTCTCGGGGGAAAACCGGCACGGAGCCGCAACGCCGGGAACTTCCCGTGCATCTTTTCGTACGTATCGCATAGCATCATACCGGACATGATCAGCGCCAACGGTGGGAGGGACCGTTGTTTTACCCCGTTATTGCCATAAGCCGGACCCGTAAGCGCGCACTGCGCCGAACATTCGTACAAGTGCTGCTTGTTCTCTTCGGTGTAGCGCATGCAGCGAGCGCTCAGCAGCAGCCTACCCAGGGCTCGGCCGGTTCTTCACCGCCGTCGACGGTCGCGGTTCATGCAGGGAGCGCCGCGCCTACAGTGGATGGGAGACTCGCCGACGAGATCTGGGCGAGCGCGCCCGCATCCTCAGACTTCACACAAGTACTGCCAACAGACGGTTCGGCGCCGTCCGAGCGCAGCCTGATCCGGGTCGTGTATGACGATGATGCCCTATACGTCGCGGCCCGCATGTTCGACAGCGAGCCTGAAGGTGTTGTGGGGCGACTCGGACGCAGGGACTCAGAGACGTCCAGCGATCTGTTCTTTCTCTCGATTGATTCGTATCACGACCACCGAACTGCGTTTCGTTTCGGGGTCAATCCCGCAGGTGTGCGAAGCGACTGGATCGCCACGAATGACAGCGACGCGGAAGATCCCTCATGGGATCCCGTATGGTCCGCCGCAACCAGCCGGGATTCGCTTGGATGGATCGCCGAGCTGCGAATTCCGTTTTCACAACTGCGGTTCTCTTCGGCAGATGAGCAGACTTGGGGGATCAATTTCACTCGGCTGATTTTCCGCAAGAACGAGTGGGTGGTATGGAGCTGGTGGCCAAACACCGAACAGGGATTCACGTCACACTTCGGGCACCTGGATGGGCTTCGAAACGTTCCCGCCCCCCGACGGCTCGAGATCTTGCCTTACACTGTGGCTAAGAGCGACTACACCGAGGGAGCCGATCCGGCCAACCCCTTCAACGACGGAAGTGTTTACGACATAACGGGCGGCCTCGACCTGAAGTACGGTGTCACCACAGATCTCACACTCGATGCGACGATCAACCCCGATTTCGGCCAAGTCGAGGCGGACCCGGCGGTGGTGAACCTGACCGCGTTCGAGACCTTCTTCGAGGAACGCCGGCCGTTCTTCGTCGAAGGTGCCAACCTGTTCCAGTTCGGCGCCGGCAGCGGCGGGTTCGTTTTCGGGGCACCGCAGCTGTTCTATTCCCGCCGAATCGGACGGTCGCCGTCCCGCTCCGCGTACGAACCTGGTGGGTACGTCGACAACCCGACATCAACGCGGATTCTCGGCGCCACGAAACTCTCCGGGCAAACGGGTGGATGGTCGATTGGCTTGATGGATGCGGTAACGTCGTCCGGGTCCGCCCGAATTCAGCGTACCGACGGTACGAGAACTTCGGAACCGGTCGAGCCGGTTGCCAACTACGGGGTGCTGAGTCTCAGAAAAGATCTCCGAGGCGGTGCGAGCGGTATCGGCGTGCTGGCAACCACGGTAAACCGCCGGATCGATGACCCGCTCTTTGATGATCTTCGCTCCTCCGCATTCGCCACCGGCGTGGACTTCTTTCATAGGCTTGCCGGCAACCGCTTTGCGGTAAGCGGCACACTTGCCGCCTCGCACATACGGGGAGATTCCACCGCGATAACCGGCGCCCAGCGTTCCTCGGCCCGCTATTACCAACGGCCCGATCAGAACTACGTGTCCCTCGACCCGGGAGCGACATCGATGACCGGCCTTGCCGCCTCGATGCAAGTGGGTAAGGTGGCCGGTAGCTGGACATACGGCAGCGATTTCTTTGCCTATTCGCCGGGTTTCGAGGTTAATGACGCTGGATTCCAGACCGAAACGGATCGGATCTTCCACGGGCTCCGACTGTCGCGAAGGTGGCTGACGCCAGGCAAGGTATTTCAGCGTGCCGTAGTCAACGTGAGCTGGGGTCAGTCGTGGAACTTTGGTGGCGAACGGCAAACGCGGCAGGCGGCGTTGGCATGGAATGGCACGTTCCACAACTACTGGTTCGTTGGAACCAACGCTTCATACAACTTCACGTCGCTCAGTGACAGGTCCACACGGGGTGGCCCGCTGACGGAGTTCCCCAGCTCCTGGTCAACCGCGCTATTCGTCGGGAGCGACGGCCGCAAACCGGTCTCCGTCTTTCTCGTCGGGTTTTACGCCAGGAACAAATACGATGGGTGGGGGGGCGTTTCAGAAGTGAACCTCACGATCCGTCCCACAGGAGCAGTGAATCTGAGTGTCGGGCCAACGTACAACAAAACTCACTCTATTGGATTCTATGTCACCCAGAGATCCGATCCTACCGCCACCGCCACGTACGGCGGTCGATATATCTACAGCGAACTGGTGCAGACCACGCTGGATGCTACCATTAGGGCCGACGTGGCAATCACTCCTGATCTCTCGATCCAGCTGTACGCTCAGCCGTTCCTCGCGTCCGGGGATTATCAAAGGTTCAAGGAGCTGGCCACGCCCCGCGAATACGACTTCATCTACTATGGGGAAGATGGGAACTCGACGCTGAGCCTGGACTCCGAAACGAATGTATACACCGTAGACACGGACGGCCCGGGATCGATCGATCCGATCAATTTCTACAATCCCGATTTCCGGTTCCGATCGCTTCGCAGTAACCTGGTCGTGAGATGGGAATACACACCGGGCTCAACCCTCTTCCTGGTCTGGAACCGCGGCCAGTCGGGCTATGATAGCGATCCGACTTTCAACGCCTTCGACGAACTCGGCAATCTGCTGCGCGACGATCAGCAGAACACATTTGTGGTAAAGCTGAACTACTGGCTGAGCCGCTGACCTCGACCGCAAGCTGCAGCGTCCTCTAGGGCCTGGAACGAAGCAAGTCTTATCAAGGATGTCGTCAACTCAATGTGGGTCGACATGAAACGAGTCAGTCGCAGGCGACGGCTTGCGCAACAAAGCGTCTGGCTCCGTCCGCTGGATCGAACTCCATCACCATTGGGATCTGCGAGCGGCGGCTGTCGAGCTTAACCGAGCGGATGTCCAACGCCTGGTCGAGTTTGGCACCGCGAATCGGCATCTCGGTTCGGCGCGGTCAGCTGTCGTTGTGAGAGAGGCCTTTCACTTTGGGGCCTCGAGAATGTATCAGGCGATGCCCTCAGACCTACGCGTCGATTTTTGGGGTGTTCCGGGATCCTCGCGAAGCAAGAGAGTGGATGCTCCGCGACCGATGGCGGCGTTGCGTAGATCGTCCTACGAGAGGTAACTGTCAGCGACTGGATTCTCGCAGTGGCAGCGGGTATCCGGACCGAAGGCGCTCCGCAGGCAGACTTAGCATCTTCCTCACGCTGGTAGCGCGGCGGCAAGCGCGGCCTTCATTGCGCTGATGAGTTGCTCCGAGCTGAAGGGCTTCACTACGAACCCGGCGGCACCGGCCTCCAGCGCTTCGGCAACGAACTTCTCTTGCCCCATCGCGGAACACATGAGGATGCGCGCACCTGCGTCCTTCTTGCAGATTTGACGTACGGCTGCGACGCCACTCAGATCGGGCATCACGATGTCCATTGTAACGAGGTCCGGCTGCAAAGTCGCGGTCAACTCGACCGCCTCGACGCCCGTTGTGGCTGTGCCGACAACCACGTAGCCGGCGCTCCGTGCCATATCGGAGATGACTTTGCGCATGAAGAGCGCGTCGTCACACACAAGTACTCGATGTTTCATGGTAGTTTCCCAGGTGTATGCGTGTTTTCGCGCCGATCGAGGATCGGTGCGTTAGTCTGTTTGGGTTTAAGGGAGCCGGCAGGCTCGGGACACTGCCCTGGCGCCGAAAGGGCAGGTGTGGGCGAGAAGTCGAGCGGAGCTGAGAACACACGCGGCTTAAGGGCTTGCCGACTTCCCCACTCGTGTTGGATTCGTTCGACGGCGGCTCGACATGCGGTGAAAGCGTCCAACACCTCGGGGTCGAACTGTCGCCCGCGTTGTTCCTCCAACAGCATGAACGTGTCGTCGTTTGCCTGCGCATCGCGATATGGGCGGTAGCTGGTGAGTGCGTCGAACACGTCGGCAACCGCGCATATGCGCGCCGCAATCGGGATGGCGGAGCCTTGGAGCCCCTGTGGGTACCCTGCACCATCCCATCGCTCGTGGTGGGACAATGCGATGACCTCGGCGAGCCGGAGCACCTCGGATGCGGGCCCGTGCAGTATTCGCGCCCCGATGATCGTGTGGCGCTCCATGATTGCCCGCTCCGCGTCGGTTAGCGGTCCGGGCTTGAGAAGGATGTAGTCCGGAATGCCGATCTTGCCGACGTCGTGCATCAAGCTGGCCTGCCCGATCAACTTAGCACAGGAAGGCGCGTAACCCATTCGCTCCGCAACCGCTTCACAGTACCGCGAGATTCGTTCAACGTGAGGCGCAATGCCGCTGTCTTTGGTTTCGGCCGCGAGCACCAGGCGCCTGATAGTATCGAGATATGCCGCAAGCACACTCCGCTGGGCGACTGCGACGTCATCGAGTGCGTCACGCAAGTCGGCAGTTCGCCGCTCCACGAGGCCCTCGAGTGCCGTGATGCGTTGGATGGACTCGTCGTGACTGTCCTTGAGTCTGAGGAGCCACTCGGTTCGCACCTTCAACTCCGCGAGCTCGACAGGTTTGGTCAGGAAGTCGTTTGCGCCAACCTCGATCGAGTGAAGGCGATCTTGATCGCCGCTCAGTCCTGTGACCATGATGATTGGGACGTGCAACAGGGCGGGATCTTCGCGCAGTCGATTGGCGACCTCGAACCCATCAACATTCGGCATGCGCACATCGAGCAGGACGAGATCGATATCGAGCTTGATCTTCGCCAACGCTTCAACGCCATCACGCGCTACCTCGGTTTCGAAGCCAATCGCCCTGAGCATCAGGTCGAGCGCGCGTCGGCTCTCATCGTCGTCGTCCACTACCAGAGCACGTCGTCTTGGCGTCCGTTGCTCAGGCTCCCGGTGGAGAGTGAGCGCTTTCTCTAAATTCACCGCCGCCGTTCGATTCACGATTCCGGCCACGCGCAGCAGGTGCCCTGCCGATTCGAAGAGAAAATTACCGCTTTCACTGCGCATCGGTCGAGGTTGGCGGCGGTCTCCGGAATCCACGCCCGGTAGCCCCTTAGAACGCTTGCAGGGTGCCGCTCAGGCACATAGAATGGAATGTCCTCAGACCCAAACGCGAATGAGCGATCACGGAGAGGTGCATCGACGTGTCGAACACTCCCCAGCACATGAGCGCACTCGATGGTCAGTTCGCCGCCGCCTGCCGAGCGGTTGGGTTTGATCACGATGAACTCATTGTGCGTCTCAGCCGCGTTACGATCATGGAAGCCGTCGCAGGTGCGGCGCTCCACGATCTCAGGAATCCGCTGCAGGCGATTTCGATGGCTGCTGGCGTACTCGCCGGTGGAGACGTCGGGGCACCTGCGACAGGCCGACTCGTTTCCACGATCGTCGATGCGACCAGGCTTGCTGAGGATGCCGCGGAACGTTTCGAGATTGGCGTCGCTAGGCCGTCGGGCGATCTCAGCGTTCCTGTCGTCGCGCTTCAAGAGACCGTCGCTACGGTACAGCGCCTGACGAGACGTTTCAGTGAAAAGGCCCGCATCTCCACCAGCGTACAGTTGCCTTCCACGCTTGCGCCCATTCGCGACTCCGAGGGTGACATGAGTCTGGTAGTGTCGCATCTCGTCTTGAACGCCTACGAGGCTCTCGCGGATCGTGACAGTGGAGCCGTTCGCATCACTGCAGAAGAGTGCGATGGTGAAGTGAGCCTCGCCGTGGAGGACGATGGCCCAGGAATCCCCACGGAAATCGCTGCCCGTATTTGGGACCCGTTCTTCACGACGAAGCCAGTTCGGATCCATCTGGGCCTGGGACTTCCTGCCGCGCGCGTGGTGGCAGGCCGGTTGCAGGGCAACCTGACACTGGCACCGAGTGTGTCCGGAGTAGGCGCGCGGTTCGTCGTCTGCGTGCCAGCCGTATCCGGCGGTGGCACGGCGAGCGGTAAATAGGGTTTGTCGGGATGACGGCGCGTTCGGCGCGAGGTGGTAGCGAATCCAAATCTCCGAGGACTGAGCGGGCGCTGTATCATGCGGCTCGGTCATCGATTCGACCACGCAGTTTCCTGATGGCACAGGTGCGGATTTGCGAAACCCGAGACTCCGTGATGTGCAAGATTTCCGCGATCTGTCGCAGCGTTAGGTCCTCATAGTAGTAGAGGGCAAACACGGTGCGATCTCGCTCCGGCAGGTCAGCAATCGCGTTACGCAGGGCGGTGATGTCACTCTCGACCGCCAGCGCACCCAGCGCCTCGCCGCCTGCGGGGTCCGGTACGGTCTCCCCGAGGGGCACACGATCCCCGTCGCCTCCTTGTATTGGCGCGTCTAGGTCCACGACCCGTCTTCGGTCGATGTCGGCCTGCCATTGCCAATAGATCTCAACTGCCACTTGCAGTTCGGCGGCGATTTCCTTGGAACTCGGAGCCCGCCCGAGGCGGGATTCGAGTCTATGAACGGCCGCGCTCACGTCCCGGTGTTTACGTCGAGCGCAGCGAGGCAGCCAATCGCGGCTTCGGAGGTCGTCGAGGATCGCTCCGCGTATCCGTGTCGCCGCATATGTGCTGAATGCGCCCCCCCGCCTCGGCTCGAAGCTCTCGACCGCTCCTGCAAGTCCGATTGTCCCCGCGCTGACCAACTCGTCGTATTCGACATCGCAAACGCCGGACGCCGACAACCTACGGGCGACGAAATGCACGAGACCCAGGTGCCGTCGCATCGTCCGCTCATCCGGTCGAGAATCCGGCGTAGCCGACCGTGTGAGCCGGACAGGCGCTGCGGCTGAGTTTGACTGCACTGTGATGTCCTCCTTTCCAACTGCCACGGGCGACCGTTGCGTGCCGTGGCACCGCGCGGTGCGCGCGGTCGTTTCAGCGGTGGACGGCAGGACATGCTCAAGGTTGCGATGCACACCAGGCCCTCCGCGTTGGAGGACAAAAGCAAGCGCTGTACCAGTTGAACGGGCAGGTGTGAGGCCGGACTCGGGGACGGAGCGCGGTGTCCCTAACTACTTGCGGTACATGCGCTTGGAATTTCGATGAGACGATGGAGGGACCGCATCTGCCAGAACTCCGTCGGTCGCGAACCGGTACGGTTCCGGAAACTATTGCCGGAACTTGGCGACCGCTGTGGGTGGCTGAGCGAGGCTGCGCCTAGGCTGGTTGGCGCGGTCTATTGAGTTTGTTTCGCAGGGTGCGCTCGCTGACTCCAAGCAGTTGTGCCGCGCGCGTGCGGTTGCCCTGCGTTTGCGCCAGGGCCCGCTGAATCGCTATTTGTTCAAGTTCCTTGAGGTTTACTGTTTCGACGGAACCGCCGGCTCTAGCCGTACCATCGCTTGCGGTATCCGTGGTGCACGGGCCCACCGGACCGGACCGACCCGTCTCCTCGCTGAGGAACCCGTGCACCACCTTCGATCCAATTTGCCCTTCACGGGAGAGGATTACCGCGCGGTGCATCATGTTCTCCAATTCGCGGACGTTTCCGGGCCACAGGTGCGATTGGAGCAGTACCATCGCCTCGGGTGCGACGGCCGGAACCGACAGTCCAAGTTCGGATGCTGCTCGCTGGACGAAATGGTGCACGAGTTGGGCAATGTCACCCGTGCGTTCCCGGAGCGGCGGAGCCTGGATTGGGACCACATTGAGGCGGTAGAAAAGATCCTCGCGGAACCTCCCCGCGGCAACCTCGGCTCTGAGATCCCGGTTCGTCGTGGCGATGATGCGGACGTCTACCGAAATACTGCGCTGTCCTCCGACTCGCTCGAACTCCTGTTCCTGAATGACCCGAAGCAGTCTCGACTGGAGATCCAGACGCATTTCAGAGATCTCGTCGAGGAGCAGGGTGCTGTCATCAGCTCGCTCGAATGCGCCGGGCGCCCGTGCCGTCGCACCTGTGAAGGCGCCCTTCTCGTGACCGAACAGAGCACTTTCAACCAAACCCTCGGGGATTGCGGCGCAGTTGAGGGACACGAAAGACTTTTCGCATCGTGGGCTCTGGTCGTGGACCGCTCTGGCGAGCAGTTCCTTCCCGGTGCCCGACTCGCCCTGAAGCATTACTGTGGCGCGCGTCGGGGCGATCATCCGGATCGTCTCTAGCACCTCCCGCAGTTGAGGGCTGTCGCCGATTATCTTACGCGCGATTCGGATGCTGGCCAGTTCGCTCCGGAATGCCTGGTTCTCCCGCCGCAACCGCGCGAGCTCGAGTGCTTGGTCGATCGCGATCTCCAGCGTACCGACTTGAATCGGCTTCGTGAGGTAATCGACTGCCCCTTGCTTTAGGGACGTGACGGCGTGCTCGATGGACGAGTACGCCGTCATCATGATCACCGGGACGTCGTACCCTTTTTGCCGACATTGGGCGAGCAGGTCTAGGCCGGTACCCCCGGGCATGCGGTAATCGGCCAGTACGAGATCGACGTTCGCCTCGGCAAGTGTGCGAATAGCGTCGTCCACGCTGTCGGCCAGCAGAGGTTCGTGGCCGAGGTCGGTCAGGGCGTGTTCGAGTACAACGCGGATCGTGTTCTCATCATCTACGCACAAGATGGTTGCCATTGGGACCGCTGACCTCGCATATGATCTGCGAACAGAAGGCGCGCGCTGACCGGGGGCGGGTCACCACATGCCAGGTACGAAGGTACGCGCCTAGCATAGGCGGGGCAACCGGCACCGGTCGAAATGCGGCAAGGCTTGCCGGAGGTGAACAAGCTTTCCGGCAGGAGCATCCCCCCACGATTGCACCGTCACTCTAACTTATTGTCTGATAACGACTTCCGTGTGGCATCGAAAATGCTTCAGTCGGTGCTGGGCTCAACTGCCTCTGGCAGAGGGTTGGCCCAGGGCAGGTGGAACTGCTGCACAGGCACGCAGGGCGCGGGCGGGTGCACGAGACGGGTGAGGCGTGCAAATCACAATGTGAACAAGAGGCGGGTGTCATGGATGACATCGTGAGGCGGCACCTTCAGGACTTCATCGCGGAGAGTGTAGAGGCGCTCGACATTGTCGAGCACGGGTTCCTCTCGCTAGAAGAGGATCCGGCGAACGGGGATGTTCTTCCGGGCATCTTCCGAAGGATCCACACCATGAAGGGGACATGCGGTTTCTTTGGATTCTCGAAGCTCGAGGCGGTGGTGCACGCCGGCGAGGACGCGCTGAGTCGCCTGCGGAACGGAGAAGTCCGCGTGACTTCAGAGACAGTCGAAATCCTGCTGTCGATGGTGGACACACTTCGAAGGATGCTCGCGAGTGCGGAACGAGCCGGCAGCGACAGCGATGGAGACCATTCAGATCTCATCAAGGCACTGGACGGCCTGGGCGTCGGCTCAAAGCCTGAACGCGAAAAGGGGGCGAAGCGGACGAGGAAGTCCTCTGGGCGCTCGCGCCCGGCGGCGGCGCGGGCCAAGCGTTCTAAACGTGCGGACGAGACCGCACCGGAACGGGTGACGGACGAAGGCGCCCCCGGGGAGGACGAGTCGGAGGCTGTTGCTGTTGCTGAGGAGGCTGCCGGCACCGCAGGCACTGTCGGAGAGACATCGATCCGCGTGAGCGTCGGGCTCCTGGACAAACTGATGAACCTCA
>JBDGYW010000046.1:0-17315 GCA_039588935.1 Gemmatimonadota bacterium
GTTATCATCCGCCGCCGCCGCGGCACGAGCCAAGCCTACCCAGAGTTGTGCGGTCCGTGAGCGGGCCCTCCTGTTAACATCCGCGTGATCATCCTGTTCAGCTTCGAGCAATTCTAGAGCGTCGTAGGTGAGTGAATGAAGCGTGATGTTAGGCCACGCCGTGAGCTGTGAACGGGGCCCGAGCCCTATCGGCTGTTCGCTGCGATCAGCCTCGACAGCCAACAATCTGAGCACATCGCCGATTTCGAATCCATCCGCTCCCCTGCGAAAGCTCACTGCACCCAATTGATGGCGATGCAATCGGCCCGCAAGATCCTTCAAGACCGGGTTCTTGGGATCTGTGGCGATACCTTCGATCACCAGCTGATCACGCGCAACGCCCAATGCAAGTGTTCCCCACTCAGCCAGAAACGGATCGAGGCGCTGAGCCACCCTTTCGCACGCCGGAGCCAGCGATGGGTGTCCTTCAGGATACATCGCATGTTTGTGAAGTGCGATCGAAAGTTCGATCAAGACATCGGCGAGGTCGCTCGACAGCACCGAACGGCCGTCCTGACGCTCTTCAGACTGTACTCCAGCCTCTTCAGTCACTTACGTCCATCCGATAACCCTGTCTCAACTCAAACCCAATGACCGGAGGCTCTGGGATCGAGACGCCGAGATGATGGCGGGCCCACACGTCTCAGGATCACGGGATCCAGCAGGTCTCCACCGGAAAGGGTTAGGGTGTCACCCTCCAACTTGAAGTTGTACCCCAACCATTCATCACCGAACAACACAAATATCGTGTCTGCTTCAAGCTTCCAGCGCACTGTCTCTTCGCCAAAACTAGCCGTGGAGTCCTCACGGACTACAATCGTCTGCGGTCCATCGGCTGTGTCAGTCTGCCATGATCCCGAAAGCTCGGTTTGCGCATTCTGAGCACATAGTGGAATCGGCATTAACAGAAATACAAGAAGAATTGCCTTCATAGATGGTCTCATTACAACAAGTTAAGGTCCACTCGGTACGCGCGCCATATTGGTCCCCGGCGCCCCCGCCGCGGCTCAAAGGGAGCGGCAGAGGCGGATGCGGGAGTTGACTGCACACCGCCAGCCTATGTCTTACTACCAAAAGCGCCCCGAGGTTTCCCCCGAGGCGCTTGAACGGTTGGGCCTCTTTCTCAACCCGAGACCTCTAGTACATGCCACCCATGCCACCACCTGGAGGCATAGGAGGTGCCGCCGGCTCATCTTCCTTCTTCTCAACCACCACGCACTCCGTGGTGAGCAGCAAGCCAGCGACAGAGGCCGCATTCTGCAATGCATAGCGAGTGACCTTGGTCGGGTCGATCACTCCAGACTTGACCATGTCTTCGTACGTGTCGGTCTGAGCGTTGTAGCCGTAGTTCTTCTGCTTCGACTTACGGACGTTCTCGACCACGATCGAACCCTCGACGCCGGCATTGATAGCGATGCAACGCATCGGCTCTTCCAGGGCACGAGCGATGATGTCAGCACCGATCTTCTCCTCCGAATCCTCGAAATTGAGCTTCTTCACCGAATCCTGCGAGCGGATGAGTGCGACACCGCCACCTGGCACGATTCCTTCCTCGACGGCGGCGCGGGTAGCGTGCAACGCATCCTCGACCCTGGCCTTCTTTTCCTTCATTTCCGTCTCGGTCGCAGCACCAACGTTGATCACCGCAACGCCGCCGGCCAGCTTAGCCAGGCGTTCCTGAAGCTTCTCCCTGTCGTAGTCGGATGTGCTTTTGTCGATTGCCGCTCGGATCTCGGCGATCCGACCTTGGATGTCCTTGTCGGTGCCAGCACCGTCGACGATCGTACTGTTATCCTTGTCGATGACGATGCGCTTTGCGCTGCCGAGGTCGCCAAGAACCGCGTTCTCGAGCTTGAAACCAACTTCTTCACTGATGACCTTGCCGCCCGTGAGGGTGGCGATGTCCTGAAGCATGGCCTTACGACGATCGCCGAAGCCTGGGGCCTTGACCGCACAGACCTTGAGCGTGCCACGTAGCTTGTTCACTACGAGCGTCGCGAGCGCTTCACCCTCGACATCCTCTGCGATGATCAACAAAGGCTTGCCGGTCTGGGCAACCTTCTCGAGCACGGGAAGAAGATCTTTCATTGCCGAGATCTTCTTGTCGTGAATGAGGACTACGCCGTCTTCGAGGACCGCTTCCATCTTCTCCGGATCGGTCACGAAATAGGGCGACAGGTATCCGCGGTCGAACTGCATTCCGTCAACAGTCTCCAACTCGGTCGCCAACCCCTTGGCCTCTTCCACCGTGATGACACCGTCTTTGCCAACCTTCTCCATCGCGTCAGCGATGAGGTCACCGATTTCAGCGTCACTGTTCGCCGAAATCGAACCAACTTGGGCGATCTCAGTCTTCCCGCGAGTCGGGACTGAGAGTTTCTCGAGATCGCTCACGACTGTCTGGACCGCTTTCTCGATACCGCGCTTGATGGCCATCGGGTTTACACCCGCCGTCACGCTCTTCAAGCCGTCGCGGTAAATCGCCTGAGCCAGCACCGTCGCCGTCGTGGTACCATCTCCCGCCACGTCTGACGTTTTTGTAGCAACTTCCTTCACCATCTGTGCGCCCATGTTTTCGAGCGCATCAGCCAACTCGACTTCCTTCGCCACCGTGACGCCGTCCTTGGTGACCGTCGGAGAGCCAAATTTCTTGTCGATAACGACGTTGCGGCCTTTGGGCCCCAGAGTCACGCTCACCGCATTAGCCAGCTTGTCAACACCCTTCTTGAGGGCGCTGCGCGCTTCAACGTCGAAATGCAGTTCCTTTGCATTCGCCATATTCAAAATCTCCTTGAGTTCGCTCTAAGCTCTCGGTCAACCAATGACGGCGAGAACGTCTGATTCCTTGACGATCAGGTACTGTTGGTCGTCGAGAGTGACCTCGGAGCCGCTGTATTTGCCGTACAGGACCTTTTGACCAACCTCGAGCTCCATGGGAACCCGTTCGCCCTTCTCAATTCGTCCAGCACCAACTGCGACGATCTCACCCTGCTGGGGCTTTTCTTTCGCCGTGTCGGGGATGTACAACCCACCACGCATTTCTTCCGTTTCCTCGAGCGGGCGGACTACCACTCTGTCCGCCAACGGCTGGATGTTCACCTTCGGTTTGGCCTTGCTTTTTGCGGCTGCAGCCATGAGCGCGTCCCTCCATCAACGTATCTGGTTGAAATAGTTACACTTAGCATCTCGTTAGCACTCAATCGTGCTGAGTGCTAACCGTGTGATGGAGGAAATAATAGCGAGGCAGCCAGCCATGTCAAGCCAGCGCCTCGCGGGACCTTATCAGTCGTGCCTACCCCTCCTGGCCGTAAACCCTGGCCGGAGAGGTTATGACAATGGATTCTCCAGTGCCCGTCTGCCCTCCACTCCCCTCTCCCCAACAATACACGATACCGTCAGTCCCCATGCCGCATGTTGCCGACCCGAACGATCCGAGACTGGTGCTGACTGTCTGGAACGCACGCCCGTCACCAACAAGCACGGGCTCGAAGCGATCTTCCAAAGTGCCGTCTCCGAGCTGACCGACCTCATTGCGCCCCCAGCAATACGTGCTTCCGCCACCGGCAACGCCGCAGGTGTATCCGTCCCCAGCACTGATGTCTTCGAACAACAACCCGCCAGCCACTGGCACAGGGACATAGCTTCCATCAACACCGCCGGTGCCCAGCTGGCCCAGATTTCCGGCACCCCAGCAGTATGCCGGGCCGTCGATAGCCAAAGCACAAGTGTGGTTCCCACCCGCATCAATTGCAAAAAACAACATGTCATCTCCAACACGTGCCGGTTCGGACAGGTTCGCTGTCGATCCGACGCCCAGCCGGCCGTCCTGCCCCAATCCCCAGCAATACGCCTCACCGCTCACGGTCATCCCGCATGTGTGATCCGTGGCCGCATTTACCAGCCTCCACCTATGACCACCCAGGACCAATTCTGGGCTCGGGCGTGGGATGGTTCCCAAGTAGCCGGTTCCAAGTTGACCGAATGCGCCACTTCCCCAACAAAACACATCGCCACCCGTCGTAAGAGCACAAGTATGCGCACCACCCAAGCCGATACCGTTGTACGAGCGGTCGCCTCCAACCTCTACGGGCGCTGAAAACTGCGGTTCGGTGAGTTCTCCCAACCCGAGCTGTCCAGCGACGTTGGACCCCCAACAGAACAACTCGTTCAACCGCGACACGGCGCAGGTATGTGCAGCCCCGAGTTCAACCTGACTGAACTCATGAGTTCCGTGAGCGACCGGCCATGGAATGGAGCGGAACACGTCATCTCCCGTGCCCAGCTGTCCGGTAGAATTCTCGCCCCAGCAGAGGATCTGGTTGCGCGTAGTGAGCCCGCAGGCATGTAGTGCACCAACTTCGACCGCCTTGAATGTGACCAGATCGGGTACTTCCGGCTCATCCACCTGCGAGTCCGTGGCCAAACATGCACTTGTCAGCGCTGCCAATACGAACACATGCGGGCGCGATCCAAGAATGTGTCTCATATCTTCAACCCTATTGAGAATCAGAACCTAGGCATTCGAACTCAGGTACCCTTCACCGGCTCGACGTGCCATTTACAGCCTAAGCCAACAACCAACGATGAAACGGATATTTGCGCAAGTTGGCCAGGCCCTCAGTTGATCAGTCTGCGAGCCTGCACCCAGCGTTGCTGCCACCAGCGCCCGTCACCTTCAGGAGCCGTCAAGCTCGACAACTTCACGCCGGACGACGAGCTGTGAATGAACATCCCGTCCCCGACGTACAGCCCCACATGGGTTACTCCGGCACCACCATCAGCGAATCCAAGAATGTCACCCGGTCGGAGACTACCGACGGATCGTTCGACCTGCTGCCCCAATCTCGCCTGATCACGGCTCGTGCGCGGCAATATCAGGCCGTGCTCCCCATAAGCGTACTGGATGAGGCCAGAACAATCGAAACCGCTCTCACCGTCACCTCCCCATCGATATGGAGTGCCCATCACGTCCATCGCCGTTGCTACCACGGCACTCCTCAACCCGACCACCTCACGTGGGGCATCGACCTCGGGAACCGGCACCGCGGCAGGCTCAGGTTCGCGATCTGGATATCTTTCCGGGCGGGTGGGCCGAGGCAGGGCTCGGGGGGCGCCAAACCTTAACGTCACACGCGCCTGAACGATTACGCCGCGAGCGTCATTCGGATCTAGACGCCAAAACCCCCTGCTGGCGCGATCTTCAACGCGATACCGTGCCTCGAGACCTAGCGACAGAGAATTGAGCGCACGCAGCTCGTAACCGGCACCTGTACTCCACTGAGCATCGAAGTCTCCACCCGAGTGGCGCATTCCCAGCCCCCCAGCGGCGACCAGGTAGGGCCCCAATCCATTCCGGAATAGCCCGAGTGAAAGCTCACCACCGGTAACTCTCCTGTCGTCGGTGCCTGACGGACCCTGCACGTGAGTTAGTCCGATACCGTAGTCGAACGGCCCGAGAAACGGCCGAAGGATAGAGACTGTATACACCGTCGAGATGGAGTCACTCCACCACACCCCATAGCTGAGGTCGATTCCAGTGTTCTGAGCCTCGACGGGAGACAAAACGACCGTGGAAAGAAATGCCACTGGCGGCAAGAGGGGGAGAAATCTGATGACGTTCACGGCACGTAACTGCAAACGTAGCAACAAAATAGCCTACGGTCAACGAAATCGCGCGGCTACGCAGTGGCCCCGCTGAGGTTGACCGCAGTCTGTTCCTCCGCTAGCTACTTCTCATGCCAAGAGTCACAGTGACCCGCAGAGTTCATTTCAACGCAGCTCATCGCCTCCACAATCCCACCTGGAGCGAGGAGGAGAACCGGAACGTGTTTGGAGCGTGCAGCAACCCCAACTACCACGGGCACAACTACGAGCTTGACGTGAGCGTCGACGGGGAGATCGACTCCGAAACCGGCTACGTGGCGGACATGAGGGTCGTGAAACAGATCGTGGAGGACCGGGTGGTCGACTACCTAGACCACAAGAACCTCAACCTGGACGTGCCGGAGTTCAGTGAGTTGAATCCGACCACCGAGAATCTCGTCTTGGCGATTTGGGACCGGCTCAACGGGCACCTACCGGGACGACTCTCAAAACTGGTGCTCTGGGAAACACCGAGAAGCTGCGTGGAGTATTCAGTGATTGACTAGCAAACAGTCGATAGCGGAAAAAAAGCGAGTGGGGCGGCCGCTCTAGAGAGAGACCGCCCCACCTCTTTGTCACAATTGAGACGTCAGGCTGTGAATCCCGTCGAGGAGAACTGCTCCACCGACTCATCCGGCCCCGCAGTTCCCTCCGCAACCTTGGCCCTCAGTTCCTTGGAGGGTTTAAACACAGGTACGGGCCTGGCAGCAACCTCCACCGGATCACCCGTACGCGGATTTCGCGCCATGCGCGTCTTTCGCCGCCGAATCTTAAATGTCCCGAAGCCACGGACCTCTATGTTGTTCTGCTCAGACAAAGCGTCTTTGACAGCATCCAGGAACGCGTCAACGACCCGCGCACAGTCCTTCTTCGAGATCATGGGACCGGCCGTCCGAGCAATCGTTGCCGTGACTCGTTCGACTAGATCCGCCTTGGTCATAAACCCTCTCCTCATTAGGGCAAGGATTGGGGGACACCGGAGCACCACATGGCTCACTCCGGGCTGCCATTAATATCGGCTTACCTGTTGACTGTCAAGAGCTTGGACGAATTCCATGAAGTGGTTGCGTGCATCATGGGGCCCTGGAGAGGCCTCTGGATGGTACTGTACCCCGAACGCTGGCAGGTCAAGGTGCCTGACACCTTCTACGGTGTCATCATTGAGGTTACGGTGCGTCACCTCAAGTGATTTAACACCTGAGACCTCCTTACTCGTTCCCCTGACTGCAAATCCGTGGTTTTGACTCGTAATCAAAACACACCCAGAGGCCAAATCTCTGACCGGATGATTGCCGCCACGGTGCCCGTAGGGGAGCTTCACAGTCTCCGCCCCGAAGGCCAAAGAGAGGAGTTGATGGCCAAGACAGATGCCAAACGTCGGGAGACCGGATTCGGCAAGATCGCGGATAACCGGCAGCACATAGTCAACCGCAGCTGGGTCGCCGGGGCCGTTGGAGAGAAACACACCGTCTGGCTCAAGTGCCCGGACACGCTCGGCACCGGTACTGGCTGGCACAACCGATACGCGACAGCCAAGGGAGGTCAAAATGCGGATGATGTTGGCCTTCATGCCAAAATCGAATGCGACTACGTGGAAACGGGCAGAAGACAGCCCATCGACGCGGATTTCGTTACAGGTCACGCGGCTTACCAAATCAAGACCTTCCATGAACGGGCTGGCTTGGAGTAGGTCACGCACCTCCTGCGACGGGCTTGCCCCCAGCGCCAAAACCCCTCTCATTGCCCCGCTCGACCGAATGTGGCGCGTAAGGCGCCGCGTATCTACTCCTTCCACCGCCGGGATTTCACGCTCAGCGAGCCAGCCATCGAGCGATTGCGTTGCTCTCCAATTCGAGTACGATCGAGACAACTCTCTCAGGACTACACCTGAGACATGGGGCCGACTCGATTCCATATCTTCTTCGTTGACGCCGTAGTTGCCAATCATCGGAGCCGTCATCGTCACGATCTGACCGCAATACGACGGATCTGTGAACACCTCTTGGTACCCGGAAAGATTGGTGGTGAAGACCACCTCGCCACAATTGGGCACAAACGAATGGCGCGTGGTTCCGGGGAACCACGCGCCGTCATCTAAGAGCACGTAGGCTTTTTGTGTCGTAACTGCCACCTAGTCGCGCCCGCCTTCCTCAGGCGGAGGTTGGTCATCTCCAGTTGGCTGCAAGTCGATCGGCGGCGCCGTCGCTGGCATGACAGGAGCTGGTACTCCAACATCCTGATCGAGCACGGATCGTGGCATAGTTCCCCTGGTACTCATCCCGGCCAGAACCAATGAAAGCCCGAGGAAAATGCCCCCGCACCACCATGACATTTTGGTGAGGATTGTCGTTGCTTGCCTGCCACCAAAGAAAGAATCAGTGGAAGCCCCGCCACCAAGCGCGGCAAGTCCCCCACCCTTTCCGGCCTGGAGCAGCACCACGGCGCCGAGAAGCAGCGAATCCAATATCAGTATTCCTATCAGTATTCCAAACATGGCACTCAGGTCTAAGTCGGGGCGGAAGATACCGTCGCCCCGTATCGGAAGTCAATCTATCAGTACACTCGAGATTGTCGCCCACTGAATCGGATCGAGTGACGCCCCCCCGACCAGCACGCCATCTACGTCAGGTTCCGATACCAACTCCCGCACGTTGTCGACCTTCACACTTCCGCCATACAGGACCCTCAAGGCCCGCGCATCCACGCCGCGATCGACGAACCAGCCACGGATAGCCGCATGTACTCTGGCCGCATCCGCAGGAGTCGCTGTCTTGCCCGTGCCGATCGCCCACACTGGCTCATAGGCAATCGGGACGCGCACCAGAGCTTCCGAGTCGAGCCCCGCGAGAGCCTCCAACTGCCGCTTTACAACTGCAATAGTCTCACCCGACTCTCGTTCCTCTAGTCTCTCGCCGACACAGAGCACTGGCGTAAGACCGGCGCCGAGGATGGCAACGACTTTTTTAGCGGTGTTGCCGTCGGTCTCGCCAAACACGTGACGACGCTCTGAGTGACCCACCAGGACAGCAGCCGCACCAGCCTCCTCGGCCATGGCCACACTCAGTTCTCCGGTGTACGCACCCCTCGGCTCCCAATACACGTTCTGGGCACCAACTCTGATATCGGCCCGATCCCCAAGTCGCGACGCGACAGCGTCGATCGCGATGGCCGAAGGGAAAAACCAAACCTCCCGATCGGGCAGGGGATGGTACCGCCCCAAGAACTCAGTTAGAAACGCTCTAGCACCGGCCGGGCCTAGGTGCATCTTCCAGTTGGCGGCAAAGATCATCTTGCTCATGCATCATCCAGCGCTGATACGCCGGGGAGTTCCTTACCGGCCAGAAGGTCCAGCGATGCGCCACCTCCCGTGGATACGTGGGACATCTGCTCTTCGAGTCCGGCGCGTGCTACCGCTGCAGCAGAATCACCTCCCCCGACAATCGTTGTGGTCCCGACTTTGGAGGCGGCCGCAAAAGCCTGGGCCATCGCAACAGTGCCAGCATCAAACGGAGGTGACTCGAATACGCCCATGGGCCCGTTCCACACCACGGTCTTTGCCTGTGCCACGCTTTCCGCAAACCGTGCGCAACTCTCGTCACCCAGATCGTATATGCTCCAACCGTTGGGCACCCCGTCGCGTGCGACATTACGGTATTCCGACGCATGATAGAGGTCCTGGGCCACTACGACGTCTGTGGGGAGTATCACGCGGTCCCCACCCTTCTCCAGTATCCGGTGAGCCACATCGACCATCTCGTGCTCGACGATTGACATGCCAACGTCCAGTCCCATGGCCAGAAAGAAGGTGTTGGCCATCGCACCGCCGATGATTATCTCGTCCACCTTTGAAAGCAGAGTCTCCACTTCTCGAATCTTGCTCGAGATCTTCGCCCCACCAACCACCGCGACAAACGGGCGGTCCGGATCTGCAAGAGTTTCCTGCAGGTACTTGTATTCCTGCTCCATCAGCAAGCCGGCAACGGCAGGCTTGAGGAGATGTGCGATCGCTACCGTCGAGGAATGGGACCTGTGAGCGGCCCCAAATGCGTCATTTACGAAGAAATCGCCAAATCGAGCCAGGGCGGCCGCCGTAACAGGGTCGTTCTGGTCTTCGCGCGGCAGGAACCTCACGTTTTCCAGCATCACGACCTCTCCCGGCTTCATCTGCTTGATTTCCCTCTGGACCGGTCCAAGCAGATTGTCGAAGAATCGCAGAGGAGCGCCCAGTTCCTGTTCAACCTGCGGCACAAATGGCCGCAACGACAACTCCCTCACCCGCCGCCCCTGTGGGCGGCCCAAATGGGACATGAGAATCACGCGGCATCCCCTGTCACACAGCCAACTGATGGTCGGCATCGTTTTCCGAATTCGATGGCTCGCCCTGGACCGTTTGTCTTGCAGGGAAACATTGAAGTCGACCCTAACCAGCGCCGCCTCCCCTTCGAGTTGCTCGTCCTCCAGAGAGTTCATGATCCGTTTGTGCATTAAAGCCTCTCAGCCATGTATTGCATCAAGTCCACGCAGCGCATCGAATACCCGGCCTCGTTGTCATACCAGGACGATACGTGGACCAGCTTGTCGTCGATGACATAAGTGCTCATTGCGTCAATTGTGCTGGACGCGGGGTTGCCCACATAGTCGCAGGAAACGAGTGGCTCGTCAGAAACCTCGAGTACTCCCTCGAGAGATCCGGTGGACGCCTTTCTGAATACCTTGTTGACATCCTCTGCCGTCGTGCTCCGCTCTACGACGCAAGTCAAATCTACTATCGACCCGGTTGGGGTAGGCACTCGGAGCGAGACGCCGTCTATCTTTCCTTTGACCTCGGGTATCACCAAAGCGGTGGCCTTCGCTGCTCCGGTCGTTGTGGGAATAATGCTGAGAGCGGCGGCTCGTGCTCGTCTCAGATCGGAATGAGGGAAGTCGAGGATCCGCTGATCGTTGGTGTAGCTGTGGACGGTGGTCATGAAACCGCGTTCGAAGCCGAACTCATCGAGGATTACCTTGACCACCGGTGCCAGGCAGTTCGTCGTGCAGGAGGCGTTCGAGACCACCTGGTGAGCCTCAGGGTGGTAGTTCTCGTGATTCACACCCATCACGAACGTCGCGTCAACATTCTTACCTGGGGCACTGACCACAACCTTCCTCGCACCGGCATCGAGGTGTGCTCCTGCAGTGTCCCGCGACCGGAAGCGACCGGTCGATTCGAGCACAATGTCAACGCCCAACTCCTTCCAGGGCAATTTGGCCGGATCCGCTTCGGCGGTCACTCGAACCATCTTTCCGTCAACCACAATGGCGTTTTCACCCCGTTCCACTGAACTCGGGAACGTGCCCTGAATCGAGTCATACTTGAGCAGGTGAGCCAGGGTATCGGAATCCGTGAGATCGTTGACGGCAACGACCTCGAGATCGGTCGCCTTCTGTGCCATGGCCCGAAGGACAAGCCGTCCGATCCGGCCAAATCCGTTGATTCCTATCTTCGTAGTCATTTTGACCTCGACCCCGTCATGGCGGGTGCGTTTGAGGTGATAGATGTTTGTGCCTTGTAGACACGTAGTTCAGCCTTCAGCGCTGTGCCTCTACGTGAACCGCGAAGGGCAAAGCCCTGGCGAACGTCACAGCCCCTACCTCCACCCAACCGGCATCCAACAAGGCCTCGGCAGCCGAGGCGAGCGTCGCACCGGTCGTAAGCACATCGTCAACCAAGATAGCGACATTTGAAACCGCAATGACAGGACGAATCGCCTTGAACACCGCACGCACATTGTTGACGCGTTCCTCTGGCGTGAGGGCGGTCTGTGAAACCGTCTCGCGTCGACGGCGGATCACGGTTTCCGCGACCGGGATCGACCAGATTTCGCCCAGTGCCCGTGCGATTTCAGAGGCCTGGTTGTACCCGCGCTCAAACCGTCGTCGAGCACCTAGCGGAATTGGAATCAGGGTCGCGTCCGGAGGAGGAGGTCGGACGTGGCGTACGATCGTCGTCGCCACGAGTTCGCTGAGCATCGTGTAGCCTTCGTACTTCAGGTGATGCACTATCTCGCGTGCCTCGGCACCCATCCAGACCGCACTCGTCGCGTGCACGAAGCCGTCCGGCCAGCCGGCACAGAACCTACACGGGCCAACTGGTGGCAGCGGTTGCCGGCACCGCGCACAGCCGGGTGGCACGTACCGCAGACGCGAGCGGCACGGACCGCAAACCAATGAGTCTGGATCGGTGGTACCAACGAGTCGAGCGCAAGCCACGCAGGAATTTGGCAACAAAAAGCGCTCGACCGCACTGAGCGCCGCTCCGATCACTCCGAGAGCTCACGGTTGACCGCCGCAGCCATTACTTCGAGAGGTGCGGCTTCACCAGGGAAGAACCGTTGAAACGCATGCCCCCCCTGTGCCACGAGCATGGTACGGCCATCTGCCGCCCTCATGCCGCGGCCTCGGCACTTTCTTACCCATCGAGTACCACCCTTCGCGTATACCAGATCAAATGCAGCCTGGCAACCGTTCAGGCGTTCTTCCGGGAACGGTAGTCCGTCGGCTGGCCGTAGTCCCAACGGTGTAGCGTTCAGCACCGTGCCCACACGGGTTCCATCGTCAACTCGGCTATCCACACCTATTTGACTCGCCCATGCTGCAAAATCCGCGGCCCGTTCGCGATCACGCGATCGCACCAACAGCGGCATACCCGTTTCTCGCGCGGCAACCGCAACTGCGCGGGCCGCTCCCCCCGTCCCACTCACCAGCCATGGACCTTCGGGTTCGAGTGGATTCAAGGCATCCAACAGACCACGTACATCAGTGTTGTCACCCACAAGCCGCCCGCCTTCGGGCCAAAAGGTGTTCACCGCACCCAGCTCTTTTGCGAGTGAAGTCACACGAATCAGCAATTTGGCCACCGAGACCTTGTGCGGCACCGTGACGTTGCCCGCGATCCCGACAGCCTCCAAACCGCGGAGAACGTGGGGCAACGCAGATTTCTCGGCTTTCAAAGCGAAATAGACCGCGTCGAGGCCAAGTACAGCGATAGCCGCGTTGTGCATGGTCGGCGACAACGAGTGGGCAACCGGATCGCCGATCAGCACGAGAGGTCGACTAGTCGCAGCGATTCTTGTCATCCTTCTCCCTCATCAACCGTTCAGCTGCCGTTCGTAGAAGACCTTGCATCAACTCGAACGTGTCGCGGTAAACGCCGAGTTCTCTACCATAGGGGTCACCGATCTCAGCTTTCGATCGTTTTAACCCTGCGTACTCGCCGAGCAGGAACACGCGTCCGTCACCACCGAGCTTCCTTACCCTCTCAGAGTGGCTGCGTGACATGGTGAAGATGATATCAGCCTCCTCGACCATATTCCGCGAAAGATGTCGTGAACGATGCTCAGAGATGTCCAGGTCGTTCTCCAACCCTACGAGCAATGCACCATCCGACGCCGCGCGCCCTTCCCAGGCGCCGGTACCGGCCGAGGCAACCCTGACATCTTCGACACCTCGCTGCTGCAGCTCAGCACGAAGGATAGCCTCCGCTAGGGGACTGCGGCACATGTTCCCGGTACACACCATCAGAACATGCATCAATCACACACCTCCTCGAGGCACTCCACTATTTGAGAGCGTGAGACAGCCCCGTCACGCAGGACTCTCGGTTGAGTGGACGTGCAATCAACCAGAGTCGAGGGCCGAGCACCGCTTTGCGTTCCGCCGTCGAGTAACAACAGCTCTCGTGATTCTGTGGCTTCCGCGAATTCCGCGCGGATCGCATCAACGTCCGGCAGAGGATCTCTGCCCGAAATATTTGCCGACGTCGAACTGACCGGTATCCCCAGGGCCTGAATCAGCCGGCTGGTTTCCGGATGCGACGACCACCGCACGGCTATTCCACCCGCATGCCCACAAAGTGACTTCGGCAGTGTCGATGTACCAACGGCCAAGACCAGCGTCAGCGGACCTGGCCAGAACCGAGCAGCCAATCGGGTCGCCGCAACAGTGAGCACCAACCCACAGTTGCGAATCATCGCTTCTCCGGAGACGAGCACCAAGAACGGTTTTCCGTCGGGCCTTTTGGTAACTGCCGCAAGTGCGGCTAGGTCCTCCACCTGTACACGTGAGCCGAGACCGTAAACCGTCTCAGTCGGATACGCGATTAGTCCGCCCCGTGAGAGATGATCTGCGACTGTCGGTAACGCCGAATCAACGTCGGCACTCGATTTGAAGGGCAACGTGGTCATTGGCGGAACAACGCTTCGGCAATGAAAAAATCGTCTTCGGTCGTGACTTTGAAATTGCCGGCAGCGTCCGGCACCAACTCTACCTGAAACCCGGCAGCCTCGAGTAGAGCGCACTCGTCTGTGAATTCCGCCACCCGGGCAGATCCCGCCCTCTCGTAGGCTCGTTCCAACATCATTCTGGGGCACCCCTGAGGTGTCTGAGCCCTCCACAACTCCCTGCGGTCGATTGTCTCGATCACGTGCCTACTGATCTCATCGCCCCTCTTGATCGTGTCGGATACCGGCACGGCCGGCAGGGCGCCGTGCTTTGTCGCCACGGATATTACCGCTTCAATTGTCTCATCGGAGACGAATGGCCGGGCGGCATCGTGGACGAGGACTATCCGACACTCGGCGTCTAGGACGTCCAGAGCCGCCTTCACGGAGTGCGCCCTCGTCTCCCCACCCTCAACTAGTCGCAGGAGTTCACTGTTGGAAGGATTGAGCCACTCCGGTGGATTCTCGACGGTCGCCCCCGGGAGAGCTACAACAACCTGACGCACACGGCGATGCACGGAAAACGGCCGGATAGCGCGCTCCAGCATCGGAATGCCCGCGATCAGCCGAAATTGTTTCGGCTCTGCGCCGCCCGCCCGGATACCCTTCCCGGCAGCGGCGATCAACACGCCTACGTCACGCGGCGAGTTCACGAACGAGGTCCCCAACGTGCCCGATCGGTACCGATCGAACATTGGAAACAACCCGCGCACGGGCTGACACGAAACCGCGTCTGAATCCCTGGCGTTCCGCTTCTGCCAGTCGTCGATCTACCGAGGCCACCGGCCGCACCTCTCCACCGAGGCCCACCTCTCCGAGAAATATCACATCGGCGGGGAGCGGCTCATTCTGAACCGATGACCAAAGGGCAGCGACCACCGCCAGATCGGACGCCGGTTCAACGAGTCGTACCCCCCCAGTGACGTTCACGAAAACATCCAGATCATTGAACGGGAGACCCGCACGACGCTCCAACACGGCAAGCAGCACAGCCAAACGACGATGATCCAGTCCCGTTGCAACTCGCTGCGGCGTACCATAGACGGATCGGGAGGCGAGCGCCTGGATCTCTACCAGAACGGGCCGTGTGCCCTCGAGAAGCACGGTGACCGCGGAGCCCGTAGATTCGGGATTGCGACCCGAGAGAAACGCTGCTGAGGGATTGGTGACGGGCCTGAGCCCATTTGCCGTCATCTCGAAGATCCCCACTTCATCCACGGACCCAAACCGGTTCTTGACCGCCCTTAAGATGCGGAAGTCGTTATTGGGTTCTCCCTCGAAATACAGTACGGTGTCGACAACATGCTCCAGCGTCTTTGGCCCGGCAATCACGCCTCCACGCGTGACGTGTCCGACCAGGAAAACCGCAGCCCCCGAACCCTTGGCGTACCGCATCAACCTGGCCGCACACTCACGCACCTGACCGACGTTACCGGGAGCGCCCTCCAGATCATCTGAATAAGTGGTTTGAATCGAGTCCACAATGACGACCCTGGCACCCAAAACCTCTGCGCGGGAGATAATCGACTCGACCCTAACCTCCGGGAGCACATGCACAGCACCGGTGTCCTCCCCCAGACGATCGGCCCGAAGACGCGTTTGTTCCACAGATTCCTCACCGGACACGTAGAGGACCGGCACCTGCTGCGCCTCCAACCGGGCTGCACACTGAAGCAGAAGCGTTGATTTGCCGATGCCCGGCTCACCCCCAACGATGGTTACCGAGCCTTGAACAATGCCCCCGCCCAATACGTAGTCGAACTCAGTTAAGCCACACTCGAACCTGGGAGTCGAGTTGGGCTGCAGGTCCGCGAGTCGCACAGCAACCGCCTCTGACTTCGGGTTTCCTCCAGCGGGTGCTTTGCCACGTGGCGATGATGCGAGTTCTTCGACAAGCGTGTTCCAGGCGCTACATGATTCGCAGCGCCCAGCCCACTTGGGGTGCTCAAAACCACACTCTGTGCAACGGAAGACGGAGCGGATCTTACGGGGCATCTGCTTCGTTCGCTGTGCGCTCTGTGTAGCTGTCGAAGCGGGTGTATTGTTTGTGGAACGCGAGTTTGATCGTACCGGTGGGACCGTTGCGCTGTTTGGCCAGGATCAACTCGGCCGCACCCTCATCCGTGTTTTCATCAGCGTCGAGAACGGCTCGGTACATCTCAGCCCTATAGATGAACATTACGAGGTCCGCATCCTGCTCGATGGCACCGGAGTCGCGCAGATCTGACAGCATCGGCCGACGATCGCCGCCACGCTGCTCGGGGGCGCGCGATAGCTGCGACAGCGCCACAACCGGCGTCTGCAGCTCACGCGCAAGTGCCTTCAGCGACCTCGATATGAAACTGATCTCTTCCTGGCGGCTGTCGTGGCGCCCACCACGTATCAGCTGCATATAGTCAACGATTATCAGACCTATGTCGTGCTCAGCCTTCATGCGACGCGCCTTCGATCGCATCTCCAGCAGAGTCAAAGCCGGCGTGTCATCGACCCAGATCGGCGCCGTTCCGAGCAAACCAGCCGCGCGTGACATCTTGGGGAAGTCATCGTCTCGTAACTTCCCGCTTCGCAAACGGTGCAGATCCACAAAGCTCTCGGCAGCCAACAGGCGTTCCACCACCTGATCGCGTGACATCTCTAGTGAGAAGATTGCCGTTGGCACTTTGCTCTCTAGCGCCGCGTTGGCGGCCACATTGAGACAGAACGATGTTTTCCCCATGGACGGGCGCGCTGCAACGATGATCAGATCGCTTCCTTGAAAGCCGTTTGTCTTGTTGTCCAAATCTGCAAAGCCGCTGCCCACACCTTGTACCGATTCGTCCCCCTGATGGCGCGCTTCTATGCGCTCCATCGTCTGCCACATCAGTTCCTTGATCCTGACGACCTCTTGTGTGCCCCGCTGTTGAGACACCTCGAAGATTTGCTGTTCAGCCTGGTCGAGAGAGGCACCGGCGTCATCACGCCCCTCAAACGCCCTCTGTACGATGCTCGTACCGACATCAATCAGGCGTCGCAGCAAAGCCTTGTCTCTGACGATCCGGCAATGGTATTCGACATTGGCGGCAGTGGGCACCGCGTCGATCAACTCGGCGATGTAGTCAGTTCCTCCAGCAGCCTCCAGGTCGCCGCCCCGTTCCAGATCGTCCCGCAGCGTCAGCGGGTCGACGACATCGCCGCGCTCAGCCAGCCTCACCATGGCACGGAACAGACGTCGGTGCGCCTCCCTGTAAAACGCTCCGTCCTCCAGCAGCTCGACTGCCTTCAGGACCGCATCTGCGTCAAGCAGCATGGCGCCGATCACTGCCTGTTCGGCTTCAGAACTCCACGGAGCCTTTCGAGTCGGCAGCGATTCGTTGCTATTCGTCGAGGAGTCGACGG
>JBDGYW010000047.1:0-17153 GCA_039588935.1 Gemmatimonadota bacterium
GTCGTACGGGCAGCATCTCCGAATCTCAGGGCGAGACTCGCGGCAAGAGCCGCGATCGCATTGCCGCGAACGCCCTCCATCAGAGCATCTGCTACTATCATACCGTCGTCAGTGGTCACGAGCGCTCCTCGAACACCATGGAGCCGAGTTACACTGTCGAGTGCATTGCGTAGCTGCTCTCTCACAGATGTTGCTCCTCCAGCCAGTCTCGTGCAACCTCAGATGCTTTCTCCGCAAGCAACGATAGACGCCCTACCGGGACACTGCGGTCCCTGGCCACCACGAGAAGGCTTTCCTCCGTGGGCCGGCTCACATGCAGATTTCCGCCAGGCCCCTCGATCGCCACCCACAGCCACGGTCCCAATTCGAGGAGGCGAGCGGTTCGCTCCGCTTCCTGCGCACCCACAGAGCCATGCGCAGCAACATCCTCGGATGAATCCCTGCCAGCGCCGTCACATATGCCGCCACCCAACACGCGTCCCCTTTTATCAGCGAGAAGCAGCCGCCGCCGAGCACCCTCCAATCCCTCAAAGACGCCAGGTACCACGTCTTCGACGGGGGCAACGCTTGCGTTCTCAGCGGCGTCGCGCACCATGCGTAGTGCCTGCACCACACTCACATCCATTGGGTCTGCAGCCAACGCGAATTCGAGGTGTTCTAACGCACCATCCAGATCATCCCACCGGAAGCACAGGAACCCCAGTCCTTTCCGCGCGCCAACATGCCATGGTTCTGATTCTATCGCTGCAGTCCACTCCTCGAAACCATGTCTGAGGTGGCCCATGTCGACGAGCACCCGTGCATACATATGGTGTGCATCAGCCGAGCCGGGATGCCTGTCCAGTCCGGCCACCAGCACCTTCGCGGCACCATGTAACTGGCCGCGCGCTCGTAAAGCCTCGGCAAGCTCCAGGAACGCCATGCTATCTGGGTTCTGCACCATCTCTTTAGTGAGCGCCTTGATGTCTCTACCCACTGGAATTCTCCAGCAGTAGATCGAGTTTTTCCACCGTCCTCAAGGCTTCCTTCACCCGTTCGACCTCACGCTCCTCTTGTTCAGCGTGCTCGCTGATCGTGAGCCAACGCTGCCACCATTCAACCGCTTCGGGATAACGTCCCAACAGCGCGAGCGCATCCCCTAGCAGCCGGTGAGCATCAGCCAGCATCGGGTCGATTCGAAGCGCGCGACGGAGATACTCTTCCGCCTGTTCGGGCCGCTTTTCTGTAAGATCAATCTTCCCGAGGATCAGATGCACCACCGCATCGTGTGGATGCGCGCTCCTTGCCTCCTCCATCAGTTCGCGGGCAGCCTCTAGGTTCCCGAATTCGAGTTGTCGTTCTGCGCGGCGGATTATGTGCGGTGCAAGGTCGCTCTCTTCCGCAACAGGAGCTACAGACTCTGACACAGGCTCTCGAAGCGTGAGGATGCCGGTCGCCTCCAGGCCGAAGAGCGTCTTGGCCACGTCAAACTCCGACCGTCCCAGAATCAGCGCTATCTCCTTCACATCCCTTTCGGAATCCACTGCCGTAAGCACTTCCCATTCCGGCGGAAGGAGATCCAGGTATTCACCTGTGTCGTCGGCTGCCTGGGGAGCAAATCCAGGTATCACGCCTAGATGTGCAACCCTACGCTCTATTCGCGACCACTCATCGATTCGACGAGCACCTTCCATCAACAAAGAACTCGTCGAAATTGACACTAGCGCATCGGCTGGGGGTTTGGCAGAGTCGCCCTCTTCGAACGAAAAATAACCCTCCTGCCATCCTACAAGCTCAAAAACCACCTCCTCGACTTGTGACTGCACCTGCCGTTCCAACTCGCGCTCGGTGATGGCGTCAATGTCGACAAGGATTTCTCCAAGGCGACGTTTGTCACCCTTGACCTGCATGTCCCGCGCCTGCTGAACGTCCCCCTCAGAGATCCTGCCCGTCCGCACCAGGAAGGCTCCCAGCAGGTGCGGATTGCTCTCGATCTCGGCATATACTATCGAGCCTTCCCTGAAATACACGCTTCCACGATTGTGCCGGATCTTCGAGGTCACAGTCAGCTTGCCGGTCTTCCTACTCAGATCGAGCAGTTGAAACACATCGTGGATACCTAGCTCCTTGAGCGGTCCCTCGATGGCCATGATCAGCCTTTCTTCGTCCTGAAGATGTGCTTGAGCTCCCGAGCAGATCGCACATGCTTCCTCGCCTCACGGGCATACGGCCCTTCGGGCTGGAGCGCTATCACCTGCTCCCATGAGGAAATGGCCGTGCCATAACTCCGCAACCGACCACGGGCAACACCCGAGAAAAACAGCGCTGCAACGTGCGCGTCATCGAATGCCAGTACCCGCTCGAACGCCTGCAGCGCCGCATCGGCTCTTCGATCATCCAACAAGCATTGACCCAACACCACCAAAGCTTCGAGGTCTGATGGATCATTGGAAAGCATCTCGACCAATAGGTTTACGGCAATCTTGGGTTTGTTGGCAACTCGGTAGACTCGCGCTAGCGCGAGTCCTGCATCGGAGAATGTGGGAAGCGAGTCCAATGCTCCACGGTAGGCAGCCTCCGCCGCCACCCAATCCTTTCGAGCTTCGTGGATCTTCCCGAGACCCAACTGCACCTGAGCATACTTGGGATCGAGTTCGAGTGCGTCGGCATAGGCCTTTCGCGCAAACTCCAGGTCACCCATGTCGATCGCGACATCGCCTTCGAGCTTCAGAATGTCGGCACGCTGAGGTGCTCGACCACGTGCAGTGCGCAGCGAGTCCAGTGCACTCGCAGGATCCCCTGCCGCGAGCCGAACCTCCGCGAGCGCCACGAGAATGTCCACGTCCTCGGCGTACTCCTCCGCAAGTGCAGTTATGTCGGCCAGGGCTTCGCTGCCTCGTTCCAGCGAAAGCAGCTCGCGGACCTCACCTAGTCTTGCGTCCACTCGGTTCGGGTCGAGCGCGAGAGCCGCCCTATAACGCTCTAGTGCTTCACCGTGAAGACCTCGCCGGGAATGGACATGCGCGGAGAGAACCTGCAGCTCATCTGAATCCAATCCCCGTCGCGCCACCCGATCGATTTCCGCAGACGCGAGGTCGAGTAATCCCTTGTTCAAATAATCGCGGGCCAGTGAAAGTTGGTCACCCCGAGAGCCTGCGGTCAGGTCGACTGACGGTTTGTCCAGCTCCGAAAACAACCCGTCGATGATCCCTTGATCGAAGTCGATGGAGGGGGCTGTCTCAGCTGTGACGTCTGCTGAAATCTCTGGTATGACCGCTATGGTCGGATCTTCGTACTGCAGGTCGATGGCAAACCTGAACTTCTGCGGAACATAGTATGGATCGAGCGTCTGGGCTCTCGTTACCGCGTGGAGGGCTCCATCGTAGTCGCCGAGTGCAGATAAAGCAAAGCTGAGATTGTAGTGCGCTTCAGCCAAGCCGGGGTCTGCCTCAACCGCGCGGGCAAACGCATTGCGGGCATCAGTCGGACGACCGAGTTCGTGGAGTACGAGTCCGACACCGTTCCAAGCCACAGCTGTATCCTTCTCGCCCACCAAGACCACGCGGTACGCCTCCATGGCACTCTGGTAGCGTTGGAGCTTGAACAGCAGCAACCCGAGGTTCAGTCGTGCGACGACCAGTGACGGATCGATCCGCAGCGCCTCTCCAAACGCCTTGACAGCTTCATCGCAACGCCCCATCTGCGCCAGGGCAACAGCTTGGTTGCTCGAGGCAAGCGCGTAGTCCGGCTGTTGCTCCAGTGCACATGCAAGCGATGTCAGGGCCTCCTCCGACCGGCCAATCTGGTGCAATGCCACTGCACGCTCGTTCCACAGTTTCGCAGAGCCGGGACTTTCATCAACGAGGGCGTCGTAGAGTTCCAGGGCCCCATCAAGATCCCCCAGAATCAAATAGACTTCGGCAATGGCATTACGCAACAGCGCTCTATCTTCACCTTCCTCTAGTCCGATTCGGTACTCTCTAACGGCCTCCTGGAAGTATCCCTGATGTCTAAAAGCGAGCCCCAGGTTGTAGTGTGCCAAAGCACCTTCGCCTTCAGCAAGGGCTTGTACGTCCAAGGATTCATAAGGAGCGCTTTCGCGCCGTCCGGCTAGCCGCTCGAGCGACAGATTCGCCTGGGCTTGTCCGTACGTCGGATTGAGCGCGATGGAGCGTTTTGCAGCCGCCCTGGCTTCACTGTGCCTGCCAAGATCTCCCAGCACGAACGAGATCAGGTGATGGGCCTCGGCATGGTCCGGACTCAACTCGATTGTGCGTTGCAGCGCGGTGAGCGCTTCGGAGTTCAGTCCTCTATTGTAGAGCATCTCACCGAGATAAAACCGCACAACACCGCTTTCCTCTTCGACCTCACATGCCTTCTGCAGCCATTCGGTAGCAACCGTTACCTGCCCTCTCGCTTTCTCGACACTTGATAGCTGGATCATCGCAGCGGCGTCGCTCGGATCTTGGACGACCAAGGCTTGGAATTCGCTTGCTGCAGCGTCGTATTGCATCAACGATGCGTAGGCGCGACCAAGCTCCCATCGAGCATCCCTGTCATCAGGATCAGAGTGGAGCCGCTCGCGGAGTTCGGTGGCGCGACGTTCGAAATGGCCGGAGCGCTTGTGAGCGATCTCCAGATTCCGCTGAGCAACCTGCATCTTGGGGTCTAATTCGAGTGCCCGAGAGAATTGCTCTACAGCCTCGTCGACCATGTCCTGCTGAAAATAGAGAGCGCCAAGGTTGTTGTGGGCTCCCGCATCCGAGGGGTTAATCCGTCGGGTGAGGGATCTGAGTATCTCGCGATCCTGGTCGCTGACACCCATCTAAATCAACCCAACCTGAAAGCCTCGAGGATCGCTCTCAGCGAACTCTCGTCGGGAAAGAGCAGAAAGTGCCCGTTCAGGGTTCGCCCCGCCTGCTGGAAATCGAAATCCGTTTCCACACAAAAGACGCAGTCGTTGGTGCTCCCGAATCCAAGTTCGGTGGTCGTCAGGACGGCACCGGCCCGGTCGACTACCAGGCTCGGGACCGACGGGAGAAGCATCAGCCCCATGAAGTCCGAAAGAGCACCCATGTGGGCGCCGGCGAGGATGTTGCCCGCCTCCTTCAACGCAGACCTCTGCAATTCATCGAATGACTGGGTCGTCCCAGGTTCTTGTCGCAAGAGGAGATCACACAGCAGCCGTCCGTTGTTCTTCGGCAGCAGAAGAAGGGTCCTACCGGTGAGATCACCGAGCATATGCATGAGAACGGCGACAACCTCATCATCGGCGTCGCCATGCAGGCTGGGGAGGTGCTCGAGCGAGGCCAGCGTGATCCTCGGCACGCTGATCATCACTCTGCAGTCCACCATCTGGGAGAGAGCCGTTGCCGCATGGCCAGCTCCAATGTTTGCCACTTCCCGCAAAGCATCGAGCTCTCGCTCTCCAAGCTCGCGAACGTCTACCATTGCGTTTCCCCCTAGACGAATCCGCCAGCGTCCAGAATCAACGCCGGCTCTCCATCGCTGAGTACCGTCGCACCACTGAAGATTGGCAGCGTACCCTTTGGTGGATCAAATGACTTGACAACGATTTCTTGCTGACCGGTGAGTGCATCTACCACCAACCCCGACCGACGTTCCCCAATCTGAAGCACGATTACTGGTTTGCCGGAAGGAGGTTCTCCGCGCACCCTCAGAACATCGCGGAGATGGACCAAAGGGATGATGTCGTCACGCAAAGTCATTCCGTCTTGGCCCTCGAGTTCAGTGATCGCCGCTGGTTCGAGATCAAGCGTCTCCGCCACATGTGTGATCGGCATAACATAGCGCTCCCCGCCGACCTCAGCGGTGAGCGCACGGACGATGGCCAACGTCACCGGCAACTGAAGGGTGAACGTAGTCCCCTTTCCGTGTTCACTTCGAACTTCGAGTCCTCCGCCGAGCGCCCGGAGGTGGGTCGCGACTACGTCGATTCCCACACCGCGACCCGACACATCTGTGACAGATCCTGCCGTCGAGAAACCCGGGCGTGAAAGCACCCTCATGAGCATCTCGTCTGTCAGAACCTCAACGTCCTCCTCTACCGAACCACTCTCTTTGCCGGCCGCGAGGATCTTCTGACGTTCTATGCCGCGGCCATCATCACTTACTCGAATAGCAACCGTGGCCCGTTCCGCCGCCGCCGACAGCACAATCCGAGCCCTCGGCGGTTTGCCTACTTTGGCCCGTTCTTCTGGCGTCTCGATGCCATGGTCCACAGCATTCCGCAACAGATGGACCAGTGGGTCGCCGATCTCGTCCAGGATCGCACGATCGAGTTCGATTTCTTTGCCCTCAACTGCGAATTCCACCTGCTTGCCCATCTGGCGTGCCAAATCACGCACCATGCGGGGAAAACGATCAAAGACCTGCCATACCGGAGTCATTCGTGCTTGGACAATCTCCGACTGCAGTGTACCAGTCAACGAGGATACCTTCGCGGACATATCATCCAGCTCCGGATCCGAGCGTGTCCTCGCCAAGCTGGCGAGACGATCTCGGGCCGTAACCAGCTCGCCGATATTGTCCATCAACGCATCCAGGCGGCGAAGATCGACCCGAATGTGTCGGGTGCGCTGACCGACTGCGGCGCCAGGTTGCGGTGCCTCAACCGGAGCACCGACCAGTACGTCAAGCACATCCCCTGCGGACCGGATTTCGGTCTCGATCGCATCCTCGCCCACATCGGTTTCGATTCTGAAACCGAGCCTTCCATCGAAGTTATCTGCCTCCAACATCGCAACAACGGGCTGCACTGCGTGCACCTCACCAATCGCGCGCATTCGGTTGAGTATGATCGTTGCTCGCGCACCTTTGAGGGCACAATCGGGATCGAGCACTACGTCTATCCAGCAGCCCGGACCCGCCGGCGCCGTGATGGGCTCCGGTGAGTCGCGACGCACCGGAGTACCCTCCTCCACTACCGGCCCAAACTCCCCGGCGGCGTCATCCAACGCCGAGATTAGGTTCGCGACGTCCGCCTCCGGAGCCCGCCCGGCTACCGACGCATCGATTGTTTTCTCGAGCCCATCAGCGACCATGAACAGCAGTTCCAGCGTATCATCGTCTGGCGCGTCTGCGCCATTTCGAATCGAGTCAAGGAGATTCTCTGATCGGTGCGCGAGGTCGGCGGCCAAATGATAGCCCATAGTCGCCGCCATCCCCTTTATGGTGTGCATTGCCCTGAAAATCGCTCCAACAGGCTCACTCGCTCCCCGATTCAACTCCCATTCGAGTAGGTGCCCGTTGATAGCGCCGAGATGCTCCTTGCTTTCGGCCAGGAAGATCTCTGAATACTGCGAAAGGTCCATTTCAGCCGAGCACTCGCTGTACAGCCTCCAAGACTCGTGACGGTTGGAACGGCTTCACGACGAAGTCCTTTGCCCCGGCCTGAATCGCCTCCACAACCAGTGCCTGTTGACCCATGGCACTACACATCAGGATTCGAGCTCCCGGATCGTGCTTCACGATCTCTCTCACCGCGTCTATGCCGCCCATGTCGGGCATCACAATGTCCATGGTCACCAGATCAGGTTTGACGTCAACGTACTTCTCGACCGCCTGCGCGCCGGTTTCGGCCTCACCGACAACCTCATATCCCGCTTGGGTCAGAATATCGCTAATCATGGTCCTCATGAAGATTGCGTCATCGCATACGAGCACTGTGTGACTCACGCTGCCTCCCTATACAAAAAGGATTGGTCCAAGTAGTGCCTCGACATCGAGGAGGACAAACGACACATCCTCCTGCCGACCCACCGACCGCACCAAGGCTGGATCGATGCCCGGCAGACCACTTTGTTCGGCAAGATCGTCATGGGCGACAGAAAACAGGTCGAGAACATCATCCACAGCAAGTCCCGCTGTCTGCTCCCCTATTCCCACGACCATAATGGGACCGTCATCGTCGCCCGGCGGATAGTTGAGTGCACGGCGCGCGTTCACCAGTGTGAGCAGTCGCCCGCGCACGTTGATTAAGCCCTCAACTGCGACGTCGGCACCGGGCAGGCGGGTAGCTCGGTGATTCGGTAGGATCTCTTTGACGACCGCAGCCTCAACTGCAAATACCATATCGGCTACCCGGAAGGCCACGAGTCGAGCCCCAGCGAACCCTGCCACCTTACCCTGAAAAGCCAAGATACTCCAGCAGATTATCGCGAGCAAGCAAACTCGGCTCATTGGCGGCTAGGCTCAATGATTCCCGGAGATCAGCTGGCCATTCAGCAACAAACTCGACTCGCTCATCCGTCTCTGGGTGTCTGAATCCCAAACGGGCCGCATGAAGCGCTTGTCGCGGAGTTGCGGCCTCGAGTGCGCGTGAACGGCCGTGCTGCGATCCCGTCATCCGTTTGTATCCCCCTCCGCCATAAACTGGATCGCCAACGACAGGGTGGCCCACATGCGCGAGGTGCACTCGAATTTGGTGTGTGCGCCCTGTTTCGAGCCGCACAGATACCAGGTCGCATACGTCGAATCGAGCCATCGGTTCTACCTTCGTCTGAGCACTACGTCCCGATGCCAGCACAGCCATCCGTTTTCTGTCATTAGGGTGCCGAGCCAATGGCGCATCGATATCCAACGCGGTATCGATGTGCCCCCAAACCAGTGCGGCGTATACGCGTTTGACGCGCCTCTGGCTGAGTTGTCGCCCAAGTCTTCTGTGGGCACTGTCGGTCTTCGCCAAGACCATTAACCCCGAAGTGTCTTTGTCGAGACGGTGCACGATACCTGGTCGCCCGACCCCGTTTGCGCCGGCGGTAGAGAGGCTCGTGCCCCGGGCGACCAGAGCGTTCAGCAACGTGTCTTCCCAGTGTCCTGGCGCTGGGTGCACAACGAGCCCGGCCGGTTTGTCGATAACGAGAAGAACACTATCCTCGAATACTACATTGAGCGGCCTGGGATTGGCCTTGAGGACCCGTGGAGCGGAAGCCGGCTCACTGGCTAGGTCGATGACAACCGTGTCGCGCCAGGCAAGTGTGCGAGAGGCGCGAGCTAATTCGTCGTTGACCGTGACACTTCCTCCGGCAACGAGGCGTGCAGCTTGCGTTCGGGACAACGAGAGCTGATCGGCAAGAAACCTGTCGAGCCGTTCAGTCGAACGGGCGGACACCTGGAACGCAATCCGCTCCACGACTGGGATATCCTGTTCAGGGCGTGGCTTCGGCGGAACTAGCCGCTTCTTCCACAACCTCCTCTTGCGCTTCTCTGCCTTCCGACCACAGGATCACCGCAAGGGCGATGGCCCCGCAGCTGACCGCCATGTCCGCTACATTGAATGTCGGCCAGTGGAACCGGCCAACCCAGATGTCGATGAAGTCGACTACGCCGTCGGCACTGCGGATGCGATCGATGAGGTTGCCCACAGCGCCACCGCATACGAGACCGAGTGTCAGCAGCCGGACGCGTTGTGACTGAGATGTCTGGTACACCATCAATCCGAGCACGACAAGCGCAATCAGCGCCAGACACATGAACACCCACCGTGAGTGCTCTCCAACACTGATCCCAAAAGCGGCGCCACGATTGTAGACGAGTCGAAGTGTGAGCCACTCACCCAACACTCGCACCGGGACACGAGATAGGTGTGCTTCTGCCAGTTGCTTGGTGTAGATATCCAAGACAACGATGGTAGCGGCAACGCTCCAGAAAATCAGGCGAAAGCTACGCTTTCCCATCTTCTTCCCTGGCTTTGCACTTGATGCAAAGTCTTGCGTGCGGAAGCGCATCGAGACGATCGAACCCCACGTCATCTCCACACTCGTGACACTTTCCGAACTGATCTGGATCCTTGTAGAGTCGTCGGAGGGCCTCATTCACATGCCACAAATACCGACCTTCTTTTGACGCAAACAGGAACTGTTTCTCCCGTTCCATTGCATCGGTGCCCTGGTCAGCCATGTGAAACGAATAGGCTGAAAGATCTCCGTCGGAGCTTTGCAGCGTGCCTTTGAATTGCTCGCCATAATAGCCCAACTCTTTCATGACGCGTTCGCGCTCTTCCTGCAAACGCTTCTCGATATGTGCTAGCTGCTTCTTGTTCATAACCGAAATCCAGCCGCTGTTCCAGCTTTAGAGTTCTTGTGAATCGTCATGTCTCTTCAGAGAGACAACGATCTTCTTCCCATCTATGTCGACCTCTTCCGTAACATCCGAACCATACAGTTCCGTTTCCAGTTCGATTCTTCTTGCAAGCGTCTCACCCGAAATATAGATGCGATGTGCGTCGGCCGCCGCAAGCACTTCGGAGTCGCCGGAAAGGCTCAGCTCGACTCTCGTATCGTAGTCATAGCCTGCCTCCTTACGAAGTCTTTGTACGCGGTTAACAAATTCTCGGGCAGTGCCCTCAGATTTCAACTCCGGCGTCACAACAGGATCGAGTGCGGCAACGAAAGCACCTTCGTTCTGCACCAACCAGTTTGTCTTGACCTCTCGTTGAACGACAATGTCCTCGGAGCCGTATTTGAAGGTCTTGCCGTCGAGCTCAACCCGCTGAGTAACCCCGGTTTCCAACTCGTGGAGCTGGGAGGGAGTCAGGCGTGCTGCCGCCTTTGCGGCGAGCGGGGTTTCCTTACCGTATACCTTGCCCAGGGTGCGAAAGTTCGGCTTGGCCTTCAATTCGACGAGGCTTTCATCCGACTCCACGATGGTGATTTCGCGAACGTTGACTTCCGTTGAGAGCATCGGCAACAGCGCGTCCAGCGCGGTGCCCCGCACCCCGGCGGGCACGGCAATCTTCATATGCGCAAGTGGCTGCCTCACCCTCAGGCCACCTGCCTCTCTAGCCGACCGAGCGAGCCAGGCCAACGTTCGGACCGCTTCCATCGCCAGATCCAGATCCTCCGAGAATCGCTGCTGAGTCCTCGGGAATCCAGCCAAATGCACCGATTGACCCGCGGCGGCCCGATGAATCGCATCGCTCAAAAACGGAGCCGCCGGCGCCAGCACTCTGCAGACCGTCGTCAGCGCTTCATGCAAAGTCGACAATGCAGCGGGGTCGGCCTTCGAGTCGGGTGCCCAGTAACGGGCGCGGTTGACCCGCACGTACCAATTGGACAGATCGGCATCGCAGAACTCCATCACAGCACGTATGCCGCTCGTCACGTCGTAAGAGGACCAAGCTCGAGTAACTGTCTCCGTCAGTCGATCGAGGCGCCCCAGCAGCCACCGGTCGACGATCGGACGTGTCTCCAGCGGTGGCGCTTCGTTCATGCCCCAGTCTTCCGCATAGAGCGCAAAGAACCCGTACATATTCCGCAGTTGGTTCAGAAAGCCTAGGGAGACCTCCGGGATGGTCTTCTCGTCAAAGCGCTTTGGAAGCCAAACCTGGCTTCCCGCAAGCAGGTAGATCCGCACTGCGTCCGCCCCAAAACGCTCGACGGTTTCGAACGGATTCACAACGTTCCCAACCCGCTTGGACATCTTCTGCCCGTCCGGGTCGAGCACCAACCCGTTCACGATGACGTTTCGATACGCCATTTCGTCGTGAGTGCCAACGGCAATCGCCAGCAGCGAATAAAACCATCCCCTGGTCTGGTCCAGGCCCTCGCAGATGAAATGCGCCGGGAAATGGCTCTGGAACTCCTCCTTGTTCTCGAACGGGTAGTGCCATTGCGCGAACGGCATCGCCCCGGAATCGAACCAAGCGTCGATCACTTCAGGCACTCTGTACATGGTTCCAGCACAACGAGAGCACGGTAGCGTGAACTCATCGATGTGCGGCTTGTGCGGATCGAAGTCATCCGGCAAATCTTCGCCCTTGAGCGCACCCAGTTCTTCGTATGATCCGACTACCACTCGGTGCTCGCGATCGTGCTCGCAGATCCAGACCGGTAGAGGCGTGCCCCAATATCTGTCCCGGGAAAGCGCCCAGTCGATGTTGTTCTCCAACCACTCGCCGAACCGTCCCGAGCCGACCTCCGGTGGGTGCCAGGACACGCGATCGTTGTGGTGAAGCATACGATCCTTGAACGCCGTGGTACGCACAAACCAAGATTTTCGCGCGTAATAGATCAGCGGAGAATCACAGCGCCAGCAGAACGGATATGTGTGCTCGTATCCTTTCGGCTGGTATCGTCCGAACATCTTGCCGTCTTTTTCGAGCCGCTCGGCGATGATCGGGTTGGCTTCGAACACCGTCTTCCCGTTGATCGCGTCGAACCTGGTACCGGAAAACTGGCCCTCCTCGTCGACCGGATTGACGAACGTCATCTGCTCACGCTGAATCACGGCATAGTCGTCGGCGCCGAATGCCGGTGCGATGTGGACCATCCCGGTGCCTTCCTCACTGGTCACAAAGTCGCCGGCAACGATACGGAAGGCTGAAGGCTTGCCTTCGCTTTCACCTCCAGGGCTGACCTCCACCGCGTCCAGCAACTGTTCGTAACGCCAACCGATCATCTCGGATCCCGAAAACTCGGCCAGCGTCGGGAAAGCACCCAACGCGTTGCCGTGCGTTGCTCCGGGAACCACGCAGTACTGCGCGATGGACTTCTCAACGATGATCCGGCGCCCGTCGACGTCCAGCTCCACATAGGTGAAATGCGGGTTGACGGCTATCGCCAGGTTGGACGGCAATGTCCATGGAGTGGTTGTCCACACCAGGAGATATCTCTCAACGTCGTCGTTACTGAGAACGCGGAACAATGAGTAGATCGACGGGCTCTTGTGGGTCGCATAGCCCAGTGCAAGTTCGTGACTCGACAGGGTAGTTCCACACCGAATGCAGTACGGCAAGACCTTCTGCCCTTCATAAAGCAGGTCCTTCTCGGCGAGCCTCTTGAGCAGCCACCACACGCTTTCTACATAGTCGTTGGTGTAGGTGACGTAGGGCCGATCATAGTCCAACCAATAGCCAATCCTCTCGGAAAGCGTCTCCCAATCAGACTGGTATTTGAACACATTGCCCTTGCAGCGTCGGTTGAATTCCGCTACCCCAAACGCATCGATCTCCGGTTTTCCGTTGATACCCAGTTCCTTCTCAACCTCGATCTCGACCGGCAACCCGTGCGTATCCCAACCTGCGATACGTGTAACCGATTCACCCAACATCGTGTGGAACCGACACACCAGGTCCTTGATGGTGCGCGCAAAGACGTGGTGAATGCCCGGACGACCGTTTGCGGTCGGCGGTCCTTCATAGAAGACGAACGGTGCGCCATCTCGTGTGGCGTCGAGCGTCTGCTGGAACAGATTCTCTTCACGCCACGTCTCGAAGAGCTGGCGCTCCAAGTCGTTGAGATCCGTATGTGAGAGCGGCTCGAAACTCATTAGTCCATCCGTTCGAGTACGCCGGCCACCAACCGAGTGAGATTTGGCTCTGCCCGTTCCGCCGTTGCGATGATCTTCTCGACATCTGCCGATTCCAGGGCATCGGGAAGACACTCGTCGGTTATTATCGAGATGCCGAGCACTTTCATATTGCCGTGCCTGGCAACTATGACCTCCGGCACGGTTGACATTCCCACTACGTCAGCACCGATGCCACGCAAGAACCGATACTCTGCCGGCGTCTCGAGGTTTGGCCCCGTTACGGCTACGTAAACACCTTCCCGAAGGATGACCTTTTGATCTCTCGCCACCGAACGAGCCAACTCACGCAGGCCGGGGTCGAACGGGGCTGACATATCGGGAAAACGAGGTCCCAGCGACTCGTCGTTCGGTCCGATCAGAGGATTGTCGCCGAGCAGATTGATGTGATCGGCAATGAGCATCAGATCGCCGGCCGACCAAAGAGGGTTCATCCCGCCACAGGCGTTGGACACCACGAGTTTGTCCGCCCCCAACGCACGCATCACACGCACCGGAAACGTGATTTGCTGCATCGAGTAGCCCTCGTAGCGATGGAATCGCCCCTGCATCGCGACAACGTTCTTACCACCGAGAGTACCCAGCAACAAGCGTCCCGCATGGCTCTCCACTGTTGACACTGGAAAGCCAGGAATCCCGCTGTAAGAAATCTGAGCCGAGCAATCGATCTCCTTTGCCAGACCGCCCAACCCCGTTCCGAGAATCAATGACACCTCGGGCACGAGTTTGCTCTCTTTGCGTACCGCGCTGACGGCACGTTCGATGACCTCTCTGGAATGCAACGTCGTCATACCACCCCCGGCGGACTTCCGTCCCGTTCGTGCGTCTCGAGTGCATCGACCTGCGCGAGATGCCTATCGAGGAGACGGCGAAACGCGGCGAGATACGCCGTGAATTGTTGTTGCGCCTCTTCAATATCCTGCCGCAACGCAGCCTCAGCGGTCCGCGAATCCTGTACGATGCTTTCTGCCTTGGAGTGAGCCTCACGAATGATGAGATCGGCTTCCTGTTGGGCAGACTGTTTCGTGCCCTCTCGCAGTTCCTGAGCCATCATGACGGCGTCATTGATGGCTTTCTCCCGTTCCCGCAACGACTTCAGCTGCTCACGGAAGTTGTGTAGTCGCTCCTCGAGTGCGACCCGCTCCCTGGCGAGGCGCTCCATCTCCTCGGCCACGCGGTCACGGAAATCCTCAACGTCCGCAGCGCTATAGCCCCACGCCGCGCGGCTGAACTCCTGGGCACGAACGTCGACCGGTGTTAGTCTGAATTCTTCGTCAGTCATACATTACGTTCCCCAAACAGCACTGTACCAAGACGGAGAATCGTCGCGCCTTCGGCGACGGCCGCCCGGTAATCGTTCGACATTCCCATCGAGAGTTCGGGTAGATGGAAACCCTCTCTTTCGAGTTTGTCGCGCAGCAGTCGTAGAGCCCCGAACACCTTCCTCTGCTTCCCTTCGTCGTTCCCGAACGGGGCCATTGTCATCAAGCCTCGAACAGCCAGACTAGGGGTATCTGCAATGTACGATGCTATCTCGCCTGCGGTTTCCGGCTCACAGCCGCTCTTCTGGGGCTCCTTCCCCACATTTACCTGGATCAGGACATCGAGCGGGCTGTCCGTTTCGGCCCCACGAGCAACAGCGTTCCCAAGGGCTTCGGCAATTCGCAGAGAGTCGACGGAATGAACCAACGTGAATCTGCCGGGTACGTGCTTTGCCTTGTTTGACTGCAGATGCCCTATCAAATGCCAATTTACTTTTAGGTCGGCCGCTTTCTCCTGCTTCTCAAGGGCTTCCTGAACGCGGTTCTCTCCAACCTCGACGAGTCCCACGGCAGCTGCAGCTTCGACAAAGTCCAATGGATGACCCTTGGTGACCGCGACAATACGGACACAGGACTTCACGCCCTCGAACGCCTGAACGCGGGCGATCTCGTCCTCGACATATCGCAGGTTGCCATTCAATGCCGTAAAACCCATAACCTGTGAAAGTAGCGTGACTTGGACATCGCTACAAGCGACGGGCTTGGGGCAGAATCGGGGCAAGCCCGAGCGATCTCCCGATCGATGTCCACACTCGGGGCTGAACTGGAGTGGTTTGACGAACCGGCCTACTGGTTGTTGATGGCCGTGTCTGCGCTGATGGGCGTGTCCCCCAGAATGGCGGCAGCGGCCGCCTCCATACCGCCAATTATCGAGGCGGCTTGTGCGGATGGTGCCAGGTGATTCGCGCGACGCAGATTCAGAAGGCTTCGCTCTTCATCTCCAGCCAACAGATATGCCTGACCCAACGAGAAGATTGCATAGCTCAGATTCGTCGCGATGTTCCGGTTGGTGGGATCGAGAACGACTGTGTCGGCCTCCAGAAGCCCAGCATAACGATAGACGTTCCAGATGAGGGAGTCGGCACGCGGAATGTCCACTGGCACACCCATGATCCCAGGCTGGAGACGTGTGCTGTCGGGCGCATTCTCGACGTTCAACCGGAACAGGATGCCTTCTTGTGTGAAGTACTCCTCAAGATTCACATAGTTGCCAGAGCCAGCCGTGAGCGAGAAGTATATCGGGCGACGCCTCCAATTCTCCGTGATCAACCTGAGGACGAGCATATCCTTGACGTATAGTGGAGTCCCCGCCTCGTAGGTCTTCGCGATCCTGCCCGGCCCGTAGTCGATCGGAGTGGAGAGAAGCTGCGCCTGCAAGCTCGATATCTGTGCGTCATTCCAAGTGTGCAGCGACGGCGGCACACTATCCGGAGCAAGGTCAGCAAACCAGGGAGCCTGTTCGGGATCGAACTCACGCACCGGGTTGTCGCGCAACTGTCTTATATACCAGTCGGTGTTTCCGAGAGACAGGTTGACCACAGAGACGTCCTGCCGCACACCTTCAGCCTCCTGGAGATACCAGAGGGGAAACGTGTCATTGTCACCGTTTGTGAAGACTATACCGTAGGGCTCCGCAGACTGCAGCACATCGTAGGAGAAGTCCTTGGCAAGAAACGCTTCGGGCCCGTGTTTTCGACTGGCAGCGTTGAAGTTCAACACAAAAGGCAGGATCGCTACACCGAGGATCACGGCGGCAGCTTTTCCCAAGCTGGCTGACCCGGGGCTGCCGGAGTCGAGACGTTGCCTCAGCATTCTGTAAAGGCCGGCAAGTCCAATTCCCGCAAGGATACCCCATACCTGGAACGAGACAGTGAAGAAGTAGTCTCGTTCACGCACCTCATGCATATCGAACTCGGGAAACTTGTCCCAGGCAAGTGAATACCCCGGTTTGAAGTTCATGTATCCCATTAGTATGGGACCGGTCGTGAGAAAGATGAAAAGCAGCAACCAGAACATCGAGCGGTCACGTTCTTTCACGACAGTGAGACCATATATGCCCAGCGCAGTGAAGAGGAGCGTGAAGGGCATTCGTATACCGGCAAAGACTGGTATTGTCTTGGCAAGACCGTTCGACCATTGCCAATCGAAGTACTGCAGATAGTTCTGTATCTGGAGCCCGATCAACGTGATGGATCTACCCGGGTTACCGGCGCCAGACGGAAAAATTGGATTGTCGATCGGTGAGCGCGGTGGGTACTGTTTGCGTTGAATTACGTCCCAGAGGCTAGTCCAGGTCGACGGATCTGCTTCGTTGATAAATGGCCCTACGTTGGCGCGAAAATATAGGAACAGGTAGGTCGAGGCCCCGACCAGCGCGATACAAAAAACGGTCAGTACAAAGCGGAATCCCCCCACCGAAGCTGCATATGCCGCCGCAATCAGAAACACCACGCCGCCCAGGATCAGCAGGCTGGTGTTACCAAGTCCTGTGCCGATGAGTAGAGCCCAAGCACCGACGAGCAC
>JBDGYW010000048.1:0-16867 GCA_039588935.1 Gemmatimonadota bacterium
TGATAAATCTGTGCGCATCACAAATGCGAGACCTCGACGGCAAAGGACTTTGGGATGGGTTCGTGTGCGGAGCATCGGTTGCATTCTTGGTCGGCATGACTGTGAGTCCGGATCCAGTTTCCAAGCTTGCGTGGGGCACCACTTGGACAACGGCTATCGGTAGCTGCGGAAGCGCTTTTTTCTAGGTCCTGACCGGCGGCCGGGAGCGGTTTGGATTCCTCTCCCGGCCGCGGGTGAGTACTCACTGAATCCCTGACAGTTGGGGCTGTAGATGCCGAACCAAACACGGTGGAATTCCCTACAGAGTGCGGCTTGCACCGGCTGGATACTCGCCCGCTGGCGGACACGCATCCAGTTCCGGAGGCTCCGATATCAAGTGTGCCACACGTCGCACGGAAAACTTGGATTTGCCGGTGGGATAGTCATGCTGGCGATGTGGGTACCTTCCGCGATAGGCGGTTTTTTCGATGCTCTGCCAGCGACGGTGCCGAGCCTGGAGGGGCTCCTTCTCTCCGCACATGTGTGGCTCGCCGCAACGTTTGCATTGATGATCCTGGCGCAACTCGCGAAGGCGTTTGTGAAGGACCCTGAGCAAGATCCGCTTGCCACACACCCCGCACAACTGGCGGCACTGGCCCGGCACCGCGTGCTCGCCGCGATCCCACACACAACTCTGGGCTTCTGGTGTCTGTTCTTTGTTTACTTCTGGCAACCTCTTTCCGCTTGCCTCGACCGTCTTTGGCTGTCAGTTCCAGCCCATCTACTCACAACCGGCCTGGTGGCTATTTCATCGGGAGTTGCGATCGGCGCAGTTGGGAGCCATCTACTGCGCCGAGCCGCGACGATGGGCATACGAAACACAGCTCTGCTGGTGAACATTTCTGGCGGTTCTGCGATGACGGTGTTTGTCGTCCTGCTGCTCGCGATCGTCATCGTGAATGAGCACGCACCCGTCGTCTTCGAAACACTCGGAGACTCGGTTGCAGTTTCATATCCGCTTGGAATGATCCCTTATGCCGCAGCTCTGGCGGCAGACGAGGGCCGTTGGCTGGCACTGTTTGGATGGTTCGGTTTGTCTGGTGTGCTTGCACTCTGGGCGTTTCGGGCAACCTATCGCTGGTCGTTCTCGGCACACCGCGAAATACCGATCGATCTCGCGACTCCGGTTCGGCGCGTGTTTGCGCCTGTCTTCACCGGACACCAGGGGCGTTGGCTTCCGGCGGGTGTGAGCGCATTTTGGCGGAAAGACATCCTCGTGCCGTATTCCCGCGAGCCCAAGCGTTACCTCTTTCACCAAGTCAATCTGCTCTGGTGGAGTATCATGTCGGTCATCCTCGCCATGGCGCTCCGCAACCGTGGAATCATCAATGCTGCGTTCGCCGACACGATACCGGTTCTACTGACGCTGTCCTCTATGGCGATCCTTGCGATGCAGAATGGAGTGAATGCGCTGGGACGTGAGGGCAAGGAACTGACCTGGCTTCGTCCGATCTTCACCGGTCCGCAGCTATTTGGACACAAGCTGTTGGTCAACTGGGTGTACGTCGTGGTCCACGGCGTAGCGTACGCAATCGTCGTCCACGCGGCATCAGTGGCTACCCTACTCGGCACGGCTTTTTGGACTCTACTGTTTTATGCCGTCGGCGCAGGGGCTGTCTTCTCATGTCTGGCAACGGCCATTGGGTTTCTCCTTCCTGATTTTGACCACCGGAGAAGTTCACTTCCTGGCTCCACTGCTACGGGGAAATTCGCATACATGTTCGGTTCGCTGGTGCTGATCGTGATGACCGTAACCGCCCATCTGCTGCTTGCGGCAGGTGGCTTCTACGGAGCGACGTATGCCGGATTGTTGGTGTTTGTAGGCATATCTGCGGCGGTGGCTATTGGCCTCATCACGGCTGGAGGTTTGCGCCAGTACCAAGGAATGGAAATATGAGCGACACGCATTCGCGCATAGAAATCGACAACATGTCCAAGGTGTACGGCGACAAACTTGCTGTGCAGGATCTGAGTCTCACGATCGACCCCGGACGAGTCTTCTGCTTTCTGGGACGCAACGGCGCCGGAAAGACCACCACGATCCAAACCATCGTCGGGCAGAAGAACCCCACCGGGGGTGACGTGCGGATTGGCGGCGTCAGTGTCGCATCACCTGGCATTCACAGAGAGTGGAAGCGGCTGGGGTACCTGGCCGAGCAGCCAACGCTGCACGGCCATCTCACTGGACGTGAGTTCCTTCTGTTCCTCGCCGAGTTGTACGGTGTTGACGCTTCAAGGCTCGAGTGGATTGAGCAATCGCTAACTCTGTTCGAACTCGGCGCCGACGCCGACGCGATGATCCGGACATACTCACTCGGCATGAAGAAGAAGATCGCATTGTTGGCCACCCTGGTGCATGACCCAGACATCATCGTGTTCGACGAGCCGACAGGGGCGCTGGACGCCGCGGGTGCACGAATCGTGAAGGATCTGATGGTATACGCGGGCGATGAGGGAAAGCTCGTGTTCTTCACGACTCATATAATGGAAATCGCGGAGAAGCTGGCGGACCGGATCGCGATCATACACGAAGGGCGACTGATTGCCGATGGCACGCTCCAAGAACTGCGCGATCAGTTCGGGAACAGATGGAACGAGTCGCTCGAGGATATGTTCCTCCGTATCACGGTTGAGGCGGCAAACGAAGCCGTCCCAGCACGAACCGGCCCATGAACCGCAATGCACACCGCTTCGCCGAAAGCGTGCGTCGGAAGCTGAAGCCGCGATACCACATTGTCCGTCAGTATGACCGGACTGATTGCGGACCGGCATCGCTCCTGAGCGTATTGCGATACCACGGCGGCGAAGCATCTCTGGTCACAGTCCGGCACCTCTCACACACTGGCGTGCAGGGTACATCGATGTGGTCGCTGCACGAGGCCGCGGAGGCCCTGGGATTTGAAGCCACCGGCGCCCGCGGGTCCTATGACGATCTCCGCGCCGCTTCGCTTCCCTGTATCGCGCACTTCATACTCGACGACGCCCGGCCGCACTATGTCGTGGTCTTCCGGATCACCGAAAAAAAGGTTCTGATCGGCGATCCGGGCCGAGGCCTGCACTGGACCACCAAGGACTCGTTCGAGGAACGATGGAAGTCGCGGGCCGTTCTGTTGCTGACGCCCACCGCACACCTGCACCGCACGCCTCCACCGCACTGGCTGGCGTGGGTTCTCGGGTACTTCCGACGCGATGAGGCCTGGCTCACGCAGGCGTTGTTTTTGGGCTTTGCCTATGCCGGGCTCGGACTGCTCACAGCGCTATTCCTGCGGGCACTAATCGATCGATTCATTCCTTCCGGAAACGTGCGGAGCATCCTCGCAGTCGGGAGTGGTCTCCTCATGCTTCAGCTACTCAGAGGAATTGTCGGCTACCTGAGGAGCTGGCTCCTTATCGAACTCAGTCGTCGCGTCAACACACGGATGACACAAGACGCGTTGGCTCATCTGTTCAGGCTGCCGACGAGCTTTTTCGAGTCACGGCGAACCGGTGACATCACCTCGAGGATCAACGATAGCGTCCGCATTCACGCGGCTCTACTCAGCGTGTTGGGAAGCACGGCCATGGACGTGGTCGTCGTGCTCGGTTCTCTATCGATTCTCTTCTACCTTGCGCCGCCATTTGGCTGGACGGCTCTCACGTTCATCTGCTGTTTGAGTTTCGTGGTCGCGGTCGCCGCCCGAGGTCTGCGTGACCATCAGTTCACCGTCAAGAAGGCTTACGCGGGTATGCAGGCTTCCTATATCGACAGCATTGAAGCCATGGACCCGATCCGTGGCACCAACTCCGCTCCCTTCTTCGGTGAACTCCTGGGGCGCATGTACGACCACGTGCAAAGAGGGCTGGCACGACTGGGCATACTTCAGACTCGCGTGTCGGTGGTGGTCGAGCTGGCCGCGGGCGCACTGGTTGTGTTTGCACTGACTGCCGGCTCCGTGCTCGTGGTACGTGACGCTATGACACTTGGCGCCATGATGGCGGCGTACTCGTTGCTTGCGGGGACCGTTCCCGCCACGGCGCGGATTGTCGACACGCACTTGCAGTTTCAGGAAGCCAGTGTCGCTTCGACCCGCCTACTCGACCTGATCCTCATCGCTCCGGAACGAAGCGATGGCGGCACCCCCTTCTCTATGTCGCGCGGCCTTGTCGTTCGCAACGGAGCATTTCACTGGCCGGGTCGCGATTCACTCCTGAAGAACCTCAACCTGGAGATCCCCCGAGGCCGGCTGACCGCGCTCTGTGGGCCGAACGGGGTAGGCAAAAGCACCCTGGTCAAGATCCTGGACCGGCGCTACCTGCTCAACGAAGGCACCCTGCAAATCGACGACATACCTGCGGACGGGATCGATCTGGCTTCGTACCGGCGGAAGGTGGCGACCTTGCCTGAGGAGGTGAGAATCATCAACGGCACAATCGCCGAGAACATCCTGCTCGGCCGCATAACCTCCGAAGCGCGGGAACTCACCGAGCGCATAGGATCACTCGGGCTGGGCCGGTTCGTGGGCAGGTTTCCGGCCGGCTTCAACACGATCATCGGTGACGACGGGTGGAAGATCTCGTCAGGCGAGCGACAGACGATCGGACTCCTGCGGGCGCTGTGGGAATCACCCGACGTACTGTTGGTAGACGAGGGAATAAACGCCGTGGATGTCGAGATCTCCCGGGTCTTTTTCAGGACTTTGGCAGAGTATGCGGAGGACCACGCTGTACTAGTAGTATCGCACCAACCACGAACGCTGCTCAAGGCCGACTACGTCTATGTTCTCGAAACGAGCGGGGTCGTCGAGGAAGGTGCGCCAGAGAACCTGCTCGCCAAAGGCCAGGAGTTCGCTTCGCTCATTTTGGCCCATGCGGAAACCGCTCGGATCGCGTGACGGCATTTCACACACAACCGAGAGATGAACCGTGTCAGAAATCTCGAGCAACCAGTCCTCTTTCAGTCGACCGACTCAGACTCATGTAGGGACGGTCCACCTCTTCGGGCTGCTGACAATTGTGAGTTTGGCGTTGGTTTGGGCCAACAATGAGTTTGTGCTGACCAGGGAGGTATTTCTCGAATTGGCCGGCAATCCGCAATACACCGAACACGTCGACAAGCAGTACGACACCGTGAGCCGAATGCGTGTTTGGGGATACGCGATGGCCCCATTTCAGACGGCCTTCCGTATCGCTTTCGTGGCATTGATAGTCCAGATGACTTGCCTGCTCGGCGGAGTCGAGATCACCTATGGAAAGCTCTTCAGGATTTCGGCCATAGCGTTCGGGGCGACTCTCTTCGGATCACTTTTGCAGATCGCTTGGATAGCACAGCAGCCCGTCGCGGCAGTCAACCGGGCATCGCTTGGAATCGTACCCGACTCAATCGCCGCGTGGTTCGGGGCGTCAGGCGACGCTCCGTCAATCCTGTATCTCCTGTTGAATCGCGCCAGCGTCACCTCACTGCTGTGGATGTTGCTATTGTACTGGGGGCTGCGTGAGACCGATCGTCTCGGTAGAGTCGGGGCGGCGGCCGCCGCCACAGCCACATGGTTCATCGTGAGTGCGCTGCAGATAGGAACGTCACTCTTCGTGCGATCAATGGTGAATTAAAACCACCGGTGCCCGTGTACGGGGGACCATCCCGAACGGGCGCCGGCCGACTTCACCCACTCTGCGAGCCATTCGAGTTCCTCACAACATGAGAACCAACTCGGACTCGGAGATTCCTTGATGTCAGTGATCAGAAGCTATCGTTTGAACACTCCGAACCACTTGTCCAGCGTACCCTTTTCCATATTTGAGACCTGCTCCAACTCGCCAGCATCCAGCCAAACGCCCTCACACGCTGAGCACTTGTCAACCGCAACTCCATTGTAATCGATCTCAATCAGTGGCATCCCACACTTGGGACAGCACATGTGATGGAGTTCTTTCAGGTTCTGCTTCTCCTCCGCCTCCATCTGCTCCCGTTTCGCTGCCTCAGCCTTCTTCAGTTTCTCGAACTCTAACCGCTTGTAATATTCTTCTTCTGCTTCACTTGGCTTGACGGGCAATGAATACCTCCATAACAGTGTTTCAGCCAATTCCAAATCTTGCGTTCGCTGAAAGGGAATCTAATCGACTTGAGACTAGTGGTACCGAGAACACTCTACGGATCCACGGTGTCTGGCAGGCGCATTCCCGTCGATGGTCGTCGCATTGGTATGCCCCGGCGATCAGCCGGTACTCTGTTAGCCGATAGACCTTCGAGCGACCAATCACGAACTTCCGAACGGAAACGAGTGACCTGAGCTCACGATGCAGACAAGTAGAAACATCCCAGCAGACACGATTGTGAATGACGGAGAGCGGCCATCACGCAGAGGATGCCGGTGGTGGGTATTTCGACTCCTGGCTGGAATGGTTGTGTTGATTCTGATCGGGGCACTGGCAGGTGTGGTGTACCAGGCAATCGCAAGCTCACGAGATCGTGGGCGTTACGGTCCGCCCGGCACCCTGGTAGATGTCGGCGCCTACCGGCTCCACATTCACTGCGTTGGATCGGGAGATCCAACCGTCATTCTCGAGGCGGGAGCAGGTGGAAACTGGCTCGACTGGAGTCTGGTCCAGGAAAGTATCGCCGAGTTCACCAGAGTCTGTTCCTATGATCGTGCCGGGTTCGGCTGGAGCGAGGGCAACAACCAGCCGCTAGCCGCGCAACGAGTCGCCGCTGACTTGAACACCTTGCTGACAAACGCAAGCGTCGATCCACCTTACGCGCTCGTCGGCCACTCTGTCGGAGGAATTTACGTGCGGTCGTTCGCACGCCAGTACCCGCAGGGTGTCGCCGGAATGGTCCTCGTCGAATCATCTCATGAGAGCCAGGGAAGCCGAATGCCTGCCGAACTGACGAGTGTTGATCCCGCGCTCCTACGTTTGCTCAGTATCTGTCGGGCCGTGGCACCGTTCGGCCTCATGCGTCTTTTGAATGTCGCTGAGTCATTCACGACCGGCCTCCCGTTCTCGGACGAGCACAAGCGAGCGTACGTCGCGACCATGAACAGAACGGGCTACTGCAGCTCGGTGGCAAATGAGTATGAGGCGGCCGACCGTAGCACCAAACAACAGGACCCTCCCGGGCCTCTGGGCGATATGCCTCTGTTTGTAATATCTGCCGGTCCGCAGCTCCTCACCGACAGCTCAACCACGGACGCGGATGAAGTCCAAACCCGCGCGGATTCGATCTGGAGAATATTGCAGACCGACCTTGCGGAACTGTCGACAAACAGCACTCACATCTTCGCTGACGAAAGTGGGCATTACGTCCAATACGATCAGCCGGAGGTCGTGATCGCCGCGATTCGGCAGGTTGTCGATGCCGTTCGTCAGCCATCCGGTTCCCATTAGACGGTGAGCACGCACGGTGGGGGACCTGCCCGTCGAAAGGATGTAGATGAAAAAAAGGCCAGAAGCTTCATTCCGTTGGATGCCTGTTGGTGATGTTGTGCGCCCCCATTGAATGGACTCAGGAACCTCACGTCCAGCTACGCTTCTTCACCGCCGGCGGTGGATGGGGACGCGCCGGGTAGCGTAGCCCTACAGGCTCAGCAAACGTCGCAGCCTTTCCCCCGTTTCATTTCGAGAAGTTGAAGTTCTACCTCGTCAGGAACGGTCAGGTCGTCCGCAATAGCCGCTATCTCTTCGGCCTGATTCCACGCGTGCTCCAGCAACCACATGTCACCCTCGAACGCGTGACGCTCGCTTTCTTCATTGACCGCCATTTCGATCGCAAGCCGAATGTCTCCGGGAAGCTTTGTCAGAGATCCTCCAGGACGGGACGGAGTGAAACTCTCGGCGGCAGCCGAGAGCATGTAGGTTGCCGGATCGTCGAAGTTTTCCAGCCGTTTCACTGCCCTCTCGACAATCAACTGCGTCCCGCCTGTCTTGTTGATGGCCGGCATTAGAAGACTCGCTGCGTGAGAGGCACACTCCCCAGACAGGTAACGGGAGCCACCGATGTGAGGTACCTCAATCTTCCAGTCAAAAACCCCACCACCCACTGGCGCTAGCCTGATTCCCTGTAGGTGCTCGCCCAAGACAGTCAGCGTTTCGCCATCCTCCGCGGGGATCCGGGCAATGAGTTTTCGCTCCAGAGCCCGTTTCCATGCACTATCCCCGACCAAGTACGCCCAGTATGCACCGCCGGCAGTAGCGCTGACGAGGAACGCTCCGAGTGCAGCGGTCACGCCAACGACTCCCAGTGCTGATCCGGCAAGTACCGCACGCCTCCGCCTGCGGCCGAACTGATCGCCATAACGCCAGGCGGCAAACTCGCCGCGGAGCGGTTCACCTATTCTCACCAACTCGAGGCCCTCGTCCAATCTCGCCAGACCTATGTTGTCGGTGTTCACCCGCTTACGCGCATCTTCGAACAGGCGCTCACACTGGTCGATAGCTTCCCAGCGCTCTTCCATCGGAGTGAGGTTCCAGCGCTCGCACCGTTTGCACACAATCCATAGGCTGCCGCGGACCCCGTCGAAAGCCAACCGCCGTCCCACGGGAAACGACTCGATGACTTCGTTTGCGCCGAGTGGTTGATTGCAGAAAAGACAGGTGCTGTACACGCGGCGAGGGCTCCGTTTGTGAGCAAGGGCCGGCGACAAGGGCTATCGAATATCAGATGTGAGTCGAGAAGGACCAGCCATCTACATCAATGATATGAGATAAACGCCCGGTCGCGAGGGCGGGGCGGCATCGAAGAGAAACCTACCATTGAATGAAGGCGGAGGCCCCCCGCTTCCGGGAGCGCCTCCGCCGTTCTTCCCCGACTGTCAGCGTTGGCAGCTGTCAGTCGTTCGCGACCAACCGATCTATCACTCTGAACAGGTACTCATACGAGGGTCTGTCGAATGTGGTCTGGCTGTGATACTTGAACTGCACAATGCCTTCGGCATCGAGGATGAAGATCGTCGGTACGTTTTGCTCGACGGTAGATCTATCCCATTCGGTCCTGAACAGACCTAACCGTTGGGAAACCTCCGCACCGTCGTCCACCAGTATTGGGAAGGGAACCGGCACCACGCCGTTCTCGTAGGAGAATTGCTTTGGGAACACCCGTCTCGCGAGTTCCATCCAGTTCCTTCTGCGATCACTGAGGCTCGCCTCGTCGGGAGGGTTCTTCCATCCCTCGATATCCTCCATCTGTGAAGGAAAGATGTCGACCCATTCCTGGACGGAGTCTGTGGCATAGGGAAGCGCGAAGACTACCTCTAGATTGTATTGCTCCAATATCCCTTGCTCGCTCTCTAACTCAACGAGTTCGGCGTACTGATAATGGCAGAGCTGGCACCAATGGTCTCCCACGCGCCCCCGTGGGAACATCAGCATTACGTTCTTCCCTCTGAGTTCAGACAGCGAGATCTCTCCACCCTGAATCGCCTGGAGTGTGATGTCTGGCATCTGTTGTCCCACACTGACAGGACCCTGTGCATTGGCGCCCACCGGGAGTAGAAACACTCCTGCAACAAGCAGCGTGCCAGTGGAACGCAGTGACGCTAGCTTCATCTTTGGTTCCTTTCGTTTCGTTCTACGCTCGCGGCAATTATCCGCCTTGCCGAGGGCGATCGGGATTCGGCACCCAGAGCACGTTGATGATCTTCCACTCGCCGTTGAACTTTCCGACCTGCAAGTGGTCGATGTACATGGCAGACGAGACCTTCACTGCCGCAATACCGTGGGAAACGTCGTAGATCTCGACTTCGATGTTGCGCTCCTCCTCGGCAAGAGTGCCAAGTCCCGCGTGCGTACCTTCGATGAGATGTGACGGACCCATCTTGCGGAGGTATTGCATCCCTGTCTCGCGGCGCTCGGCCAGCATCATCTTGGTGATTTCCGGATGCAGTGCACGCGCCATCCGGTCACCGTCTCCGGAAAATGCGCCGTCAATGTAGTTGAGGGCCGTCTCCTCGATTGCCGCACGATCCTCCGGCTCCGGCTGCACGCCCGTCTGGTCTTCCGCCTGTAGCCGGTTCGAAGCCCAGAGAACGTGTACGATCCTCCACTGCCCGTTGATCTTGGCGAGCTGCAGGAAGTCGTACCAGATCTGCCCGATCGCCCTTGCCACGGCCATGTCGTTACTGATATCGAAGACGGTAACGTCGACGTTTTGGTCCAGCTCCGCCATTCGATTTGGATCGGCAGCACGCACCCACTCAACCAACGTCGTGGCGGTGTTGTATCTCAACACCTGCCTACCGGTCTGGCGCATAGTGCTAATGACCACTTTCGTGAGTTCGGGATGCACTCCCCTCGCCATGCGTTCGGCATCAACGGTGAGAGCCCCCTGCATGTAGTCGAGCGCCGCTGCAACCACACCCTCTCTTTCCACCGCCGTGTCAGCACTGTTCTGTGCCTTGGCCGGGCCCGTCATCACTCCCAATAGAAGAACTACTGCCAGAAGACGTCTCATGCTTGAACCCTCCCCGTTCAGCATATGTGGTTGCAGACCGCCACATCGGCCTGCGGATCGGACGTATCGGACTACTTAGAGGCAACGTATGTGCCGGGCAGCGTCGGCATTATATGTACTTATATGACAGGCGCTTACACGATGACGTCCCGTCATGAAACCTCGGCTGTTTGTGCGGATGTGGGATGGGTCAGTCCCAGAAGCGGGCAGAGGGGGAACACGTTGGTGGTGAGCGGGGCACGAAACCAGAGAGTGCTCATTGCCGTACTATGTAGCATTACTACCAAGAGGCGAAGATGCCACGACATAGAAGGCCGGGATACGCCGGGATTGCGCTCCTCAAAGCCCTGAAGGGCGGCAACCGCTACGGGCTGGACTTGATGGCCACAACGGACCTGCCGAGCGGGACCGTATACCCGCAGCTTGGCAGGCTCGAACAACGTGGTTTCGTGAGGGCTGAGTGGGAACAAGAAGATGTCGCTCGGAAGGAGGCGCGCCCTCGCCGACGTTATTACGAGATCACCGAAAGTGGCGACGCAGTCTTGCATGATGCTCTTGCCGAGCTAAGGCAGCTCACGGAAGCGGAAAACCAGCCGTCACCCGAGACCGCGCTGGAGGATGCATGAATTCCCGTGGGTTTCGAGCAGTGCGGCTCCACATGTGTAATCTCTACGTGGCGGCCGTATCCCGGTTGGTTCCGGAGGGCAGGCGGCGGGAATGGCTCGCCGAGTGGACAGGCGAGCTGTGGCAGCTGCTGCAACAGCCGCATCGCAATTCCAAGGGAAGAAGGCTCTCTCCTTTCGGCTTCTTGATGGGCGCATTGAAACATGCTCTGTGGGAGTGGCGATCCTATCGGCGAGCCACCAATCCGGCGGTTGGCGCGGCCAGCAAATCACATTCACGCTCTCGACTCCGGTCGGCCCTGATGACAACTGTTCAGGATATTCGATTTGCGGTGCGCCAGGTGCTGAAGCGCCCGACCTTCGCATTAGTAGTCTGCTCCACATTGGCATTGGGAATCGGCGCCAACACCGCTTTGTTCAGCGTGCTCTACGGTGTGCTGTTGCGACCTCTCCCGTACCCCGACGCCGAGGAGGTAACGACGATCTGGTGGCAAAACATCGACCTCGGTTGGACTCACAACGCACTGACCGCTCCCGATCTCCTGGACATTCAGGCGGACAACGAGACATTCGAGGCAGTTGGGATATTCCGCGCCACCTCGACGACGATGCTGCGTAGTTCAGACCCCCAGCGCATCATGGCTCACGCCGTAACGCCCGAAGTCTTCGAAGTCACTGAAGTGTCGCCGCTGCTTGGTCGTGTCTTCCTACCCGAGGACGATGTTCCCGGCGCGCCGAACGTGGCGGTGATCTCTCATGGGTTGTGGCAGCAAGGGTTCGGCGCCGATAGCGACGTGATCGGAAAGACCGTTACCCTAAGCTGGGGCGACTTCACCGTGATAGGCGTGATGCCACAGGAGTTCCGCTGGACGGTCTGGGGCGAGCCTCGGCTCTGGGTTCCCCTTCGTCTGAACGAGACGCAGAAGAGCGATCGCCGCAACCATTTCCTGCTCGGCGTCGGACGACTCCGCGATGGCACGACACTCGCGCAGGCGCGGACCGACCTGAACGCGATAGCGGGCCGCCTCGAACAAGAGTACCCGGAGTCCAATTCGGAGACGGGCGTCACCGTAGAGACGATCTCGAACTCAACGGTGGGGGATATTCGATTCACGCTCTGGCTGATCATGTGCGCTGCCGGGGTCTTACTGCTGATCGCATGCGCCAACGTGGCGAGTCTGTTTCTTTCTCAGTGTCTGTCTCGACGGCGCGAGATGGCAGTGCGGGCCTCACTTGGGGCCGGCAGGGTGCGGCAGATCCGGCGGCTACTCACCGAGAGTCTGCTGCTGTCTCGTGTCGGTGGCTTCTTGGGTGTGCTGCTGGCCCACGTGGGAGTGCAGCTCTTCCTGATCTTCGAGCCCGGGGAAGTTCCACGGACCGATGGCGTCGCGATCAGCTCACCCGTACTGCTCTTCTGCTTCGGCACCTCAATACTGACCAGCGTGGTTTTCGGCGTTGCGCCTGCGATGCTCGCTACCGGAGCAGATCTCGTCACTTCACTCAAGGCCGCGGCACGCAGCTCTTCGCTGGGTCACTCGTCAATGCGTGTGAAGAATGCCCTCGCCGTGGTTCAGATGGCGACTGCTGTCGTGCTGCTGGTGGGAGCCGGCCTCTTGGGACGGAGCTTCTCCCGTATGACGCAGGTGGATCCGGGCTTCGATATCGACAACATACTGATGGCCGAGATTCCGCAAGGTGGCGATCGGTATCGAAACGGCATAGACCGCGTGCGTTTTCAGGAGGAGCTGCTCACCCGACTCGATCGCGAGCCCAACATTCAGATAGCAGCGGCTGTGACTTCACGGCCATTCTCGGTCGCTCCCCAAATAAGGCTCATCCACCAAGGCAGTGAATCAGACCTGGAACAACAGGTCGTCAGCCGCTTGTACGTGTCACCTGACTACTTCGACGTATTGGGCATGACTCTGCTTTCCGGCAGGTTGCTGAACGAACAAGACCGGGAAGGAGCGCCTCGGGTTGTGGTGATCAGTGACGCAGCAGCTCGGCGTCACTGGTCAGGCCAGAATCCTGTTGGTCAGTCGTTCCACCTGGGCCGGCCCGATAGTCCTCTCCTGGAAATCGTGGGCGTGGTCTCTGACATCCGGCAGTATGGGGTTCGATATCGGCCGTACCCAGCCGCTTTTGTTCCGTACGCTCAGGCGCCGGCCGGCGACTACCATTTGATGCTGAAAACCGAACGCGATCCACTCAGTACCACTGTTGCGTTGCGTGCCATTGTCCGTGACATGGACCCCGGAATGGCGATCGGCGGAATCCAGACCCTGGAGGGCCGAGTCGCAGCAAACGTCGCAAGCCCACGATTCTTGATGCTGCTGTCGTGCACGTTCGCGGTCATCGCCGTCGCGCTCGCGGCAACGGGTATCTATGGTGTCCTCGCCTACGCAGTCTCGCAACGCTCTCATGAAATTGGGATCCGACTTGCATTGGGTGCGAGCCGAGAGCGGGTACTCCGAGCAGTCTTGTTCCAGGGGATTGGACTCGCGGGGGTTGCCGTGCTCTTTGGTCTGCCGCTCGCGTACGCCCTGTCGCGCACAATGCGAAGGATGCTGTTCGAGATCGGTACCGCAGACCCGATTACGTTTGGAACCATCGTTGTCGTGGTACTCGCGGTCAGCATAGCAGCGTGTTATTTCCCCGCAGCGCGGGCGGCCGGATCGGATCCGTTGAAGGCACTCAGAATCGATTAGACCGCAACGCGTCCCAGCCTTTATCATTCATTCTCATTACACACAATCTCCCGATTACGAGGATGGCGTTTTCTCATGCTCTATCATCCCAGGGTGGGCGCAGTCACAGGACCGGTCGTACTCACGGCCCTGCTTCTGTTTGTGTTCCTCCCGGCCGCAGCTCAAGACGTGCTCGTTCGCGGAGGCTGGCTGTTCGACGGCACGGGCGATGAGGTCGTGCCCAACCCAGGCATCTTCGTGAGAGCGTCGAAGTTCATCGCCGTAGGCGGTCACATATCGAGCTTCGAGACGGCAACCACTCACGTCATCGAGTTGGGAGAGGACGATTACATACTGCCGGGATTGTTCGATCTTCATGCTCACTACGCCATCGATTTGTTCGGAGAAGGCCGCGTCGATGATACGCGCTCGTATCCGATCATCTTCCTGGCGAACGGAGTCACGTCCACCTACCCGGCTGGCGCGGTAGATCCCGACAGCCTGTACGCGCTATCGCTCCGGTTAGATCGAGGCGAACAGGTTGGAGCCCGCCTCTTCAACTCCGGGCCGTATTTCGGGCGAGCGCGCGAGGGATGGGATGACGCTACCACCGCCGAGCAGATCCACAGAGAAGTGGACGAGTGGGCTGCACGAGGTGTGCGTCACTTCAAGGCCAAACGCCCGGCGCCGGAACACCTTCGAGCACTCATCGAGCGGGCCCACATGCACGGGGCCACGGTGGCGGGGCACCTCGACTCACGGTATCGCGAGAACGTGAATCCCGCTGACGGCATCCGCATGGGTATCGACAGGGTCGAGCACTTCCTAGGTGGAGAGGACCTGACCGACGACAGGTCCGCCTATGCATCGCTTCAGTATCTGGACCTCGACTCTCCCCACCTCGATTCAATAATCCAGCTCTACAAAAGCCACGGCGTCTTCTTCGACGCCACGCTCACCGCATACGGATACTACGGGGCAAGAGATCCCCGGGTGTTCACCTACTTCGACGACGAGCGGACGTATTTCACCGAATACATGCAGCAGCTGCTCTCGGAATGGCCGGCGCGTCCCGTAAACGAGCAGTTCGAGCGCATCTACAACCTGAAGCTCCAAACGATCAAGGCGTTTTACGACGCGGGCGGCGGGCACCTGATCACGCTCGGCACCGACCACCCGACATGGGGAGAGTTCGTATCCGGCGCTGCGGTTCACCGCGAATTGCACGCTTTTGTGCTGGCCGGGATTCCGCCTGCCGACGCCCTCAGGATCGCAACCATCAACGGCGCGCGCGCATTGAACGTGGCGAGTTACTTCGGTTCGATCCAGGCAGGAAAGTTCGCGGATCTCGTGGTAGTATCGGGCAACCCGCTGGAGGACATCACCAACACGCGGAACACCAGGTTGGTAATGAAGGCCGGAGTCGTGTACAACTGCAATGAGCTGAAGCAGAGTGTCAGAGGTACGATCGGGCCGAACGGTCCAGACGAAGTCGAGCTGTGGACACGCGCGAGGAGACGATAGAATGGCAGACCGTAGAACGTTCGTGAGGCAGGTGGCGGGGGTTGCAGGAGCGGCAGGTGTTGGCAGCCTGTTCGGGACGCGGCAAGCGTTTGCACAGGAACTCGCATCAGTGGCTCCCCCGCGCGTCAGAAATGCGGATTCGTTCGCGGCGATGCGCGACCGCTATATGCTCGACCCTGGCATCACCTATCTCAACCATGGCTCGATCGGCACGATCCCGCGTATGGTGCACGACGCGCATGTGGAGTACCTGAGAGTCTGCGAAACCAATCCGTGGCTCTACATGTGGGGAGGGGCATGGGAGCAGCCGCGCGAGGAAGTGCGTGCAAAGATGGCTCGGCTCATGGGCTGCGATCCAACCGAGGTGACGCTCACGCACAACACAACAGAGGGATTCAATATCCTGGCAAACGGACTGCCTCTGGGACCGGGAGACGAGGTCTTGTTCCCCGCAACGAATCACTCGGGAGCGACTGTTGCATGGGATTTCGCAGCTCCGGCCAGAGGATTCACGAAAAGAGCCTTCGATTTTCCGATCCTCGACGTGCCGGAGATGACTGCGGACGACATTCTGCAGCTCTTCGACGACGCGATATCTAGCAACACGCGACTTCTCATCTTCCCGGACATCGACAACATCGTAGGACTGTATCACCCGGTCAAAGAGATCGTAGACCTCGCGCGCACCAGAGGTGTTGAGTGGGTTGCCGTCGACGGTGCGCAGAGTCTCGGCATGCGGAGCTTCAACGTGACCGACCTGGGCGTGGACATCTACTGCAGCAGTCCGCACAAATGGGTTCAAGCGCCTAAGGAGACAGGCGTGATGTACGTCCGTAGTGGCGTACAGGACGCACTGCAGCCGATGTGGTATACGTGGGGCCAGCGCGGCTGGAGCAATTCGGCGCGCAAGTACGAGGACTACGGCACTCGCGACCTTCCGGCGATCGTCACACTGGGTGATGCGCTCGACTTCCAGGAACAGATTGGCGCGGCCGCCAAGGAGGCCCGCTACCACGACCTCTGGGAGTTCTTCTTGAGCATGGCCGACAATTCAGATCGAGTGATCTGGCGCTCCTCGAGGGATTGGGATCTTTCCGCATCGCTCTTTGCGGTCGAGATCGACGGCAAAAACAGTAACGAAGTATCCGAAACGATGTACCGCGACAACGGTTATGTCTTCCGTCCGTTCCGAACCAGCGAGCTAAATACACTGCGGATTTCGCCAAATATCTACAATACCGAGGATGAGATCGTGCGGTTCTTTGAGCTGGTGGAGCGGTAGGGCAACCTGATCGCGACTGGAACGCTGTGCAGACCTGGCGTTCCGGTTGGCGGATAGATATGATTGCCGCACGAGCAGCTCTGTTGCAGCCAGGAGGTGTGTGTGTCGTCGATAGTGATATGCCTTGGTGAGGTGTTGCCTACTCAGGTACCACCAGATCTAACCAACATCATCTTCATGAGCGAGATTCTCCCAACCCTGATTATGACCGTGGGTGGAGTAGCCGCCTTCTGGATAGGGGCCAAGACGTTCCTGCGCCTCAAGCAGGGTGGCGCACCGCACAAATTAG
>JBDGYW010000049.1:0-16824 GCA_039588935.1 Gemmatimonadota bacterium
CTCGACGATGTGCGGGCTGCCGTTGAGACATTGAAAGCCAATCAAGTTTCGGCCGTGACAGGCTGCTTCATGAACTCGTTCGCCAACGCGGAACACGAGCAACAGGCAGCCGAGTTGGTGCGCCGTGAGATGCCTGATGCCTATCTCACGGTTTCAACTGATCTCTTGCCATCGATTCGTTTCTACGACCGCGTCAGCACCACGGTGTTGAACTCCTACGTGGGTCCAAAGCTGAGTTTCTATCTGGACAATCTGAGAAGACGACTTGGCGATATCGGCTTCAACGGAGTGCTGCTCATCATGCAGTCGAACGGTGGAGTCATGTCTCCCGACGTGGCTCGCCAGAAAGCTGCTCTCACGCTGCTGTCGGGCCCGGCTGCGGGACCGCGTGCAGGCCTCGAGCATGCCCGGGTTCAGGGAAAGAACAGCTGCATAACCGTTGACATGGGTGGTACCAGTTTCGATGCCGCATTGGTGCGGGAGGGAGCACCGATTGTCGTCACCGAGGGGGAGATAGACCGATACCGGATTGCATTACCGATGTTGGGCATCGTGACGATCGGTGCCGGTGGTGGCAGCATCGGGTGGATCGATGAAGGCGGTCTCCTCCGCATGGGGCCTCAGAGTGCAGGCGCTGACCCCGGTCCCGCCTGTTATGGGAACGGCGGTTCTCTCCCCACTAGTACCGATGCAGATCTGGTGTTGGGCTATCTCGATCCCGAGTTCTTCGCCGGCGGCAAGATAACGCTGGACAAGGAAGCAGCGGAGCGGGCGATATCCGACGAGATCGCCAAGACGCTCGGCCTGTCGACTGTTGCTGCCGCCGCCGGTATGTACCGCGTTGTCAATACGAACATGGCTCAGGGGGTGCGTGAGATCACCATAAAACGCGGCTATGATCCACGGGAGTTCCCGATGGTTGTGGCCGGCGGTGCGGGGCCGTTGCACGCGTGTATGATTTGCGAGGAACTCGAGATACCGTTGTTCATCGTGCCAAGGGAGTCATCGATATTCTGCGCGGCGGGCATGCTGATGAGCGATCTGCAGCATGATTTCGTGCGCTCTTTCGTGACTCTCCTGGACAACATTGACATTCAAGAGTTGACGAAGACCGTCGAAGAAATGGTTTCAGAGGGACGGGAACTCTTAACCATGGAGGACATCCCCGAAAATATGCGTCAGTATTCCCTGATCTTCGACTGCCGCTACCTGAAGCAATACCACGAGGTCTCGGTCCCGATATCGCTCGACGAGTTGCGTTCCGGAGACCTGAGCGGTCTGGCTTCTGCGTTCCACGCCGAGCACAATCGGATGTACGGGTACTCGCTCGAAGATCAGGAAACGCCGATCGATCTCATCAACCTGCGCGTGAGAGCACTCGGCATTACGGAGAAGCCATCGTCCTCCGCAGAAGAGTTTACAGGGGAAGATCCGGAAGCTGCGCGCAAGGGAGATCGCGAGGTCTACCTGCCTGAGACTGGGGAGGTCGAACGGGTGCCGATCTACGACGGACACGCTACCCGTTATGGGAACCGCATCTCGGGACCAGCCATAGTAGAACAGGTAAACACCACGCTCTTTCTGAGTCCGTCGTTCGACTGCCACTGCGACTCCCGTGGTTCGTTCGTAGTCTACTCGAAGGGAAGGGAAGACCTGCTGGACGATGCGAGTGAGGAGGCCGCACGATGAGCAACATCGATCCCATTCTGCTCTCCGTCTTTGCGCGAGCGTTCAAGTCCATAACTGACGAGATGAGTATCTCGCTGCAAAAGACTACGCGCTCTCCGATCCTGTGTGAAGCCAAAGATTTCGTGACCGGGCTCTATGATGCAGAAGGCCAAATGCTGGAGCAGACCGAGAACCTGCCCATCCTCTCGTTTTCGTTGGCCCCCGTGTGCAAATACATTCGCGAGTTCTTTGGGGACGAGATCTATCCCGGCGACGTGATATTTCACAACGATGTCTTCAGCATGGGCAACCAGAACAACGACGTCGCCGTGTATAAACCGATCTTCTTCCAAGACCAACTCGTGGCATGGTCTGCATGCAAAGGGCATCAGGCTGACATCGGTGGTGCGGTAGCGGGCGGATATAACCCGAACGCCACCGAAGTCTGGCAGGAAGCTCTGCGCATTCCACCGGTAAAGGTCTACGAGAAGGGGAAGCTACGAAGAGATGTGTGGGATTTGATCTTTGCCAACATCCGCCTCGACATCGTTCAGGAAGACATGCGAGCTGAGGTGGGATCGTGTGTGGTGGGCGAACGGCGTCTGCTCGAGTTTCTCGAGAAGTACGGCTTCGAGTGTTTCACCGATCACAAGCTGGCACTGTTCGACGCGACCCGGAAAAGGATGGAGGCCGAGATCGCGACCATTCCGAACGGTGTCTACTCGGGCGAAGCTGTTGTCTACTATGACGGCAAGAATGTCGACAAGAAGTACGTTGTTCGTGTCGAGATAACCGTCAAAGACAACCACATCAAGTTTGACTACTCCGATACAGATACACAGTCCAACGCCTTTGTGAACGGGACGTATACGTCCTCCGCGTCGGCCACGGTGTTGACCTTCTTGCAGATGGTGAACCCGGACATTCCACATAACGAGGGGATTGTGCAGCCGATCGAGATCGTGATTCCCGAGGGAACGATCTTGAACGCGGCCTATCCGGCGGCCACGACCTACGGCAATCACCTCTGTCCGGTAAATGCCGACGCGATCGCACGTGCGCTCGTGCCGGTGATTCCAGACAGGGTGACGGCCGGCTGGAATCATCTGCTTTGCTCGCTTACAACAGGTCTGGATCCGCGCGTCAACGATAAATACGTCGATATCTGCTTCATGGGACTCAAAGGTGGGTCCGGTGCCATGAGAGGGGTCGACGGCTACGATCACATAGGCATGATCGACGCTTCCGGCGGTGTGCTCGATCAAGACTATGAGATGTTCGAACAACAGACCCCGCACGTTTTGAAGAAACACGAGTACATCTGCGATTCTGGCGGGGCGGGCCAATGGCGCGGCGGCCTCGGCGTGGAGACGGTGTTCGAGATCGGGTCGGACAACACGCAGGTCGTGGTATTCGGCGACGGAGATGTTGAGCCGGCGTTTGGGCTGTTGGGAGGTAAAGAAGGATCTCTGAACTCGATTCATCTTCATGACCCCGGCGGAGAAACACGCGCCCCGTTGCCGCTGGATCTGATCCCTGGGGTACCAAAGGGTACTGTCTACCAACAACACGCCGGTGGTGGTGGCGGATACGGTGACCCGCGGAACCGGCCGCGAGCTATGGTAGCTGAAGAAGTACGAAACGGGATCATCTCCGCGAGCACGGCTAAAGAGGAATACGGCGTCGTCGTGAACGAGACCGATTTCTCCGTCGACGATGCGGCCACAACAGAACTCAGGAGGTCGTCAAGTGAGTGAGTCAAAGCGGTTCGAACTCCTGGCGAACATTATGCGGGCCTCGCACTTCGAGTGGCGCCGGGCGGTGGCTTCGCTCTGTCCCGATATCGATCCCACAGAGGCTGTAAAACGATATTGGGAAGAAGTCGGCAAGGATACGGCGGTTTTCTATCTCAAGAAGATAGATCCCAACGAAGATCTTGCAGCTCAGGTCGCTGCACTGTACGTGGCAAGTAGTGTCGCCATGGGAGAGGATGCGGCTGTTGTTCCGTCATCCGCTCCGGGCGAGAGCCTGGCACGCCACAACGCTTGTCCCTGGCACGACTGGCACAAGCGAGAAGGCCTTCTACACGAGGATCAGGTGGGTTGCGATTGGTGGCTCACGACTCTGGTCGATGAACTTAACAAGAGCCTGGGAACGGAACTGAAGTTCGAAACTGTTGAGTCCTTGCCCGCCGGCGGAAGCAGTTGCCTGCGGAGGTTCTGGGAGGGAGGCAAGTAGTGGACTTCGAGCTCTCCGAAGAGCAGAAGCTTCTACAGGACACGTTCGCTCGGTTCTGCGATGAGCGGGTCCGACCTGTGGCCGCAGCGATAGACGAAGCAAAGCAGTACCCGAGGGAATTGATCCTGGAACTCGCAGACATGGGATTCCTCGGCCTGCGTTACCCCGAATCTGTTGGTGGCAGCGGGATGGATTGTGTGTCGTACTGCCTTGCTATCTCCGAGATTGCTCGTGGCTCGCTTTCCCTTGCTGCTTGTGCGGCAATGCAGTCCCTCATGGGTACGCACTTCATTCACGCGCTCGGCAATGAAGACATCCATGAGCGACTACTGAAGCCTGCCATCAACGGCGAGAAACTGGGAACGATCTGTATCACGGAGCCCAATGCCGGGAGTGACCTGTCTTCGATCTCCACGGCGGCAGAGAAGGTGGACGGTGGGTATAGTCTGAGCGGACAGAAGACTTGGATCACGGCGGCGCCGGTGGCGGACTTCTTTACAGTGTTTGCACGCACGGGAGAAGAAAGCAAACTCACAATCTTCCTCGTAGAGAAGGAGTTCGCCGGCCTCGAGGTTGGCCGGTCGATCGAGAAGATGGGTGTCTGGGCGTCGCCAACCGCGGAGGTCTCGTTCGCCGGCTGCTTCGTGCCCGACGACCACAGACTGGGTGGCGAGGGGGACGGAGAGGCCGAATTACGGAAGCTCCTGAATGAGATCAGGATCATGACAGGAGCGCTCGCTATCGGTGTGGCGCGTGCTGCGGTACAAGACGCTGTGGAATACGCCGCCCAACGTCAACAGTTCGGGCGGCCGATAAACCGCTTCCAGGCGGTACAGATGCGGCTGGCCGATATGGGGACGGATCTCGAGGCTGCAAAGCAACTGGTGCTCTACGCGGCCTGGCTCCAAGCCTCAGGGAAACAGCATACGCGAGAGGCGGCCATGGCCAAACTTTTTGCCACCGAACACGCGACGGATATTTGCGAGCAGGCGAGTCGGATTCTGGCTTCGTATGGTTACGCAATGGAATACCCGATTCAACGGTACATGCGCGATGTAAGGTTTACGCTCTATGGCGGTGGAACGAGTGACATTCTCAAGACCATCATTGCGCGGGATATGACAAAGTGAGCGGCAAGAAAAGAGTCCTGATTGCCAAACCCGGTCTCGATGGCCACGACGTGGGCGCGAAGATCGTTGCGCGAGCACTCATGGACGCGGGATTCGAGGTGATCTACACCGGCCTCAGACAGAGCGGCGAGGAGATAGCTGCAGTCGCGACCGAAGAGGATGTGGACGTGATCGGTCTTTCAGTCTTGTCGGGCTCACACCTACCCATCTGCCGCCGGTTCCGGGATCTGCGGTCGGAGCACCACTTGGAAGACAAGCTCTGGATGGTGGGAGGGAACATCCCGCCTCAGGATGAGTCGGAGTTGAAGGAGCTGGGCGTGGATGCTGTCTTCCCCGTCGGTACTCCGCTCCAGTCGATCGTTGACTTCATCCACGAGAATACCACATGAGCGGAAACCCGAGCGACGATCAGGACAGGGTATTCAACGAGTCGGGCATCGAGATCAAACCCGTCTATGGTGCAGACGACGTAACCGACTCCGACCGCATCGGCGAGCCCGGCGAGTATCCGTTCACGCGCGGCATTCACGGGCTCATGTATCGCAAGCGCCCGTTCACCATGCGCCAGTACGCCGGTTTCGGCACTCCTCAGCAGACGAATGAGCGGTTCCACTATCTCATAGGGCAGGGACAGACCGGACTGAACGTTGCGTTCGATTTGCCGACTCAGGTTGGCCTCGATTCCGACTCGGAGATGGCCTCGGGCGAAGTCGGCCGGGTGGGAATGGCCGTCGACACGCTCGAGGATTTTGAGATCGCCTTTGAAGGGATCGACCTGGAGAAGATCACCGTCTCGCTCACCATCAACGGCTCCGCCGCAATCCTCATGGCGATGTATTTCGCCCTTGCCGAAAAACGCGGCTACGATCTCGGAAAACTCCGCGGCACTGCACAGAACGACATTCTGAAGGAGTTTGTAGGGCGCGGTACCTGGGTCTTCCCTGTCGAGCCCTCAATGAGGTTGGTTGGCGACACGATCGTCTATTGCGCCGAGAACGTGCCACGCTACAGCCCGGTGAGCGTGTGTGGTTACCACATACGGGAATCCGGGGCCAACCCGGTGCAGGAAATGGCCTACGGCTTCTGCATCGCCAAAGCTTACATAGACCTGGTGCTCGAGCGCAGGTTGGACATTGACGAGTTCGCATCGCGGCTGTCGTTCAACTTCGATATTCACGGCAACTTCTTCGAACAGATCTGCAAGTTCAGGGCGGGACGCCGTCTGTGGGCCCGAATCGTTCGTGACACCTATGGGGCAAAGGACCCCAAATCAATGTGGCTTCGAATGATCGCCGGCGGTGGCGGCGGCGGCCTGACAATCGAGCAGCCCGAGAACAACATCGTCCGAGGTGCGTACTACGCTCTGATCAGCGCTCTGTCGGGAACTCAGACCATGGCACTCTGTTCTTTCGATGAGGCCTACACCATTCCATCCGAGCGCGCCGCGCGTATATCGCTGCGGACGATGCAGATCCTGATCGAGGAGATGGGGCTCGCCGATACGGTCGATCCGTTGGGTGGCTCGTACTACGTGGAATCGTTGACGGACGAAATGGAGCGAAAGATCGAGGCGGTCATGGAAGAGGTGGACGCTCACGGCGGAATCGTCCAGGCCATTGCCAAAGGGCACATTCAGAACGCGGTATCGCGACAAGCCTACGAGCATCACAAGAGGATGGAGAGCGGTGAGGTCCGAAAAGTTGGCGTGAATTGCTATCGAGTCGAGGAGGAACAGCCCGACATCGAGTTCCATCCAACGAATGAGGACGAGTGCCGGGCGAAGATCGCCAGGCTCGAGGAGATTCGAGCGGAACGTGATGGCAATCGTGTTTCCAGGGCGTTGGACGGCGTCCGAAGTGTCGCAGAATCAGGAGACAACGTTATGCCCGCAATCATGGCCGCAGTTACGGCATATGTCACCGTTGGTGAAATCACGGAATGCCTCGTTGATGTATACGGGCGGTTCCCGGAACCGATACGGTTCTGAATATTCCCGCCTTGAAAGGCGGGCTCGGCGGCGCTTCGCGTCGGAACTCCCTGAAGGGCGATAGGAATAGCGTCTTTCAAGACGCCTCGCCGCAGGCGGCCGAGCCCGGGCTTTAGCCCAGGGAATCCAAAAAGGAGATGAACGTGCATGTATGTGGAGGCGTGAAGTGACGGCTATCGAGACATACACCGCGCCGACGACAGTTGAGGAAGCAGCCGAGGTTCTCGCCGAAGGAAACGCCACTGTCCTCGCGGGCGGGACGGACCTGATGCTGCAGACTAAATCAGGTGCTAGGGTTTTCGAACCCCTGCTGGTGAACCTCCGCCGTGTAGAGGGACTGCGCGGAGTTGCGGAAGACCATGGTGAGATCCGCCTGGGTGCTCTCACCACTATCACCGACGTGTTGAACGATGACCTGTTGCAGCAGTCGGCTCCCGTTCTCCGCGAGACTGCGGACAAATTCGCGTGTGGACAGATCAGGAACAGCGCCACCATCGGGGGCAATATCTGCAACGCGTCGCCTGCGGGGGACATGATCATCCCGCTCCTGCTTTTCGAAGCGGAAGTCGAGCTGGTGAGTTGGGTCGACGAGGAAGCGAATTGGCGTTTGGTGCCGCTCAAGAACTTCTTCAAGGGGCCGGGGCAATCGAAGCTGCGTCCAAATGAGATCCTCACTGCAGTGAAGTTTCGGATTCCTTCATCCGACTTCGTCGCCGGCTTCTTGAAGTTCGGCGCCCGGCCGGCCATGGACATTTCGGTGGTGTCGGTGGGCATCGGTGGTCAGTTGAACAATGGTGCGCTCACAGGCGCCAGGGTCGCTTTTGGCGCAGTTGCACCGACTCCAATGCGGGCTCGGGAAACCGAAGCTGTGCTAGAGGGCCAGGTGATCGATGAGGCAACCATTGCTGCCGCCAGCGCCAAGGCGGCCACTGAGATCTCTCCGATCGACGATGTCAGGGCATCAGCGTGGTACCGTCGTGAGTTGATTCAGACCCTAACCGGGAGATTGCTGCGGAATGTCGTTCATACAGGAGATTGACTTCACGCTGAACGGTGCGCCGACAACGGTATCGATCCCGGTCCACCTCGACACGCTCACCATGCTGCGTGAGGTTCTTAAGTTGAACGGGACGAAGCTTGGTTGCGGTGAGGGTGAGTGCGGGGCCTGCACGATCCTCGTGGATGACGTGGCCACCAACGCCTGCATCATGTTCGCGGTGGAGTGTGACGGGAGAGAGATCGTCACGATCGAGGGCATTCAGACTGAGAATGGCATGGACGTCCTCCAGAAGGAGTTCGTCGAAAAGGGCGCAGTGCAGTGCGGGTTCTGCACGCCGGGCTTGGTCGTGCAGGGTACCGCGATGCTCAGAGATAATCCGGAGATGTCCGAAGTCGAGATCAAGCGCGGCCTCGAGGGGAATCTGTGTCGCTGCACCGGCTACAAGAAGGTCATCGACGCCTGCGCGTCCGCAATGGCGAAGACAAAGGGGGAGGGGCGGGGATGACGCAGAATAGCGTAGACAAGCAGACCTTGATCGGGAAACGTATCCCGAAGCTCGACGCGCCGAGCAAGGTGACCGGGACTGCGCGATACATCCAGGACATAGAGTTGCCGGGGATGCTGTACGGGAAGATCCTGCGCACCGATCGGATACACGCGAAGATCAAACGAATCGACACAAGCGCCGCACAAGCGTTGCCCGGTGTACACGCCGTGATTACTGCCAAGGATACGCCGGGGATCCCTCTGGGGTTTGGCCAGGACAATCCACCCATAAAAGGAGACAGGGTACGCTGCACACGTGATGAGATAGCGGCAGTTGCGGCTGACACCGAGGAGATTGCAGACGAAGCGTTGAGCCTCATCGATGTCGAATACGAAGATCTCCCTGCTGTCTTCTCGACGCGGGACGCGCTGAAGGACGGTGCGCCCGTCATTCACGACAAACACCCCAACAACACTCCGTTTACCTACGACTACGAACACGGCGACGTCGCAAAGGGAGAGCAGGAGTCCGACGTGATCGTCGAGGACACCTTCAAGCTCCACTTCGTGACGCACTGCTGTATGGGAGTGAGCGGCATCATTGCGAGCTTCGATGTAGAGGGAAACCTCACCCTCTATTCGCAAACCCAAATGCCGTTCTTGTACAAGCGGGACCTGGCGCCCGTGATTGAGGTGCCAGCCGACAAAATCCATGTAATCCAACCCGTCATAGGTGGTGCTTTCGGGAGCAAACTCGACATCTACCCGTTTGAACCGATCTGTGTGTTTCTGGCCAAGGCCACGCGCAGGCCGGTGCGAATTGTGTTCTCGCGGGAGGAGGAGTTTCTCGCCTCCCCTACGCGACAGCCGATGGAACTCACGATGCGGAGCGGCGCCCGAAAGGACGGCGCCATCACCTTCCGTGACGTGAGCACGCTGCATGACAACGGCGGGTACACATCCTGGGGAGCGACGACGCCGTTTGTCATGATGCAGGCATTCTCGTCTTTGTATCGAGTCGAGCACTGTCGTTATCAGACCACGGTGGTTTACACCAACAACCCGTATAGCGGCGCATTTCGGGGTTACGGCAATCTTCAGGCGACATTCGCGGTGGAGTCTCACATGGACAAGCTGGCGGAAGCCGTCGGAATGGACCCACTTGAGTTTCGTCTCTGCAACGCTCAGGACGCCGGAGAAACCACATTACAGGGACTGCACCTTCAGACCTGTGGACTCAAGGACTGCCTGAACACGGCTGCAGACAGGAGCGACTTCGTCGCCAAGCATGCGGACAACCGCGAGGGGCAAAAGGGCCCGGTAAGACGTGGCGTGGGAATGGCGTCGCTCTTCCACGTTGGCGGCGGCGCGAAGATCTATCACACCGATGGTTGTGGCACGATCCTCAAGGTCGACGACTTCGCCAAGGTCACGGTCATCACCGGTGCATCAGAGATTGGCCAGGGTTCGGAGACCGTGATCGCGCAACTGGTGGCAGAAGAGTTGGGCGTGCCGATGTCTTTGGTGAATGTGATCAACGATGATTCTGATATCCGACCTTGGGATGTCGGCGTTCACGCCAGCCGCACGACGTTTGTCGCCGGCAACTCAGCCCAGCGTGCCGCTCGGAAGGCTCGTTTGAAACTGCTCGAGGCTGCGGCGACGAAATTGGAGACGGAACCGGACGCACTCGATCTGCGCGAGGGGCAAGTCGTGCGAGCCGACACGGGTGAGCCGCTTCTCGATTTGGGCAAGCTGCTTCGCGCGCTGCACTTCCGCGAAAAGAACGAGATAGTGGTGACGTCTGAGTACTATGAGCCCCCCAGTGTCATGCAGGACAAGGAATTCAAGGGAAACGTGTCGCCGACCTATGCGTTCGCGACACAGGTAGCCGAACTTGACGTGGACGTTGAGACTGGCGTCGTTCGGGTGACAAAGGTCACGGCCGCGCACGATGTCGGACGCGTAATCAACGCGCTCGGCATCGAGGGGCAGGTCGAGGGCGGCGTGATCATGGGCGTAGGGTATGCGACAAGAGAACATCTGCAAGTCGAAGATGGGTATGTGAGGAACCCCTCGTTCCGCGACTACAAGATCCTCACGGCCCCGGAGATCCCTGAGGTCGACTTCGCGTTCATTGAGACTATGGATCCTGAGGGCCCTGCCGGCGCCAAAGGCATCGGAGAGGCACCGGCTATCTGCACGGCAGCCGCCATAGCGAACGCATTCTACAACGCGACGGGTGTGCGGATGTACGAGTTGCCGTTTACACCGGAGAAGGTGTTGCGCGCGCTGAAAACGGCAGCCGGGGAGAACATCGCGTGAAGCGACGCACCGTCCTGAGTATGGAACAGGCGCTGTCGATGTCTCACGCAACGCTGCGTTTCGCTCACCTGGGATGGCGCGTGATCAGGCTGGAAGCCGCGCCGTCCGGTTCGGGCCTGCCGGGCGATCCCAACCGTTACATCGGTTCGACCGTGGTCGATGATGATCGCCGATCGTATTTCATCGCGCCCAACGTCGGAAAAGAAGCGATCGCGCTCAATCTGAAGGAGCAACGCGGGCGCGAGTTGCTGCACAGGGTGATCAAGGAACTGAACGTCGACATCTTCTGCTGCAATACCCTGCCGTCCCGGTACGAGGCGCTGGGTATCGACTACACAACGCTGCACGCCATCAACCCGCAGATCATCTGGGCTGGCATTTCGGCCATGGGCCCCGAGTATCCCAACCGGCCCGGATACGACCCCGCTATTCAGGCGATGGTGGGCTTCATGGAAGTGACGGGCGATCCCGCAGGCCCCCCGATGCTGTCGGGCGTGCCGCTCGTGGATCTCAAGGCCGGCGACGAGGTGTATGCCAACGTGTGTCTGGCGCTGGCGGAACTCGCGGAAACGGGGCAGGGCAAGGAGATCCACGTTTCGATGTTGCAGGCCGCGTCATCCTGGCTGATTACGACCCTGCCGCTTCTCGATTTCGATTGCGATCCGTCAGAAGTGACCCGATGCGGCAACGAACACCGCAAGTTCATCCCGGTAAACGCGTACCCTACGAACGACGGATTTGTGTTCGTTGCGATCGGGAATGACCTTCAATGGGAACGGCTGACCGAGATGACCCACTTTGAGTCACTCAGGAACGATACGCGAGCGACAAACGCGGGCCGAATTCAGGCGCAAGTGGAGATCCACGAAGAGATGGCAGTCGCGACGCGGCAATACTCCAGTGCAGCAGTGATGGAAGAACTCGCGAAGCGAAAGATTCCGCACGCGCCGATCAACACGATACGCCAGGTCCGTGAGATGGACGCGGTCGCATCCAGAGTGACGACTACCCATACTCCCGATGGCAGGGCGATCAGGCTACCGCCCATGGCGGTTGACCTGGAGGACGGCGCTACAGAACTGGCATTTGCGCCGAGCTACAGCCAACACACCGAGGGTGTTCTGGTTGAGGCCGGCCTTACCCCGGATGACGTCGAGGAACTGAAGTCAGAAGGGATTGTGCCGAGCTAAGGTCGGAGAATCCGAGTGTTGTTCAGTCTCTGACTTGCTGGCTGAGCGCTCCTGCCTTCGTATCCTGAACGTTACTCACGCGAAACTTCTCCACTCTCAAATGCCGCGTGCACCTGCTCTTGTTGACAATTTGGTATTACGGTACCACTTTGCAGGTGAGGCGTGCATTTGAACATCAGGGAGGTGGGCCTGGAGCTGCCGCCCGCCGCTCATTTGAAGAGGGAGAACGAAAATGCGTATGCTAATGGTTGCCCGGATGCCGCACGAGGAATTCAACGACGCACAACGCGACGGTAGCGCTGGAGAGAAACTTCATAGGATTCTCGAGGAGACGAAACCCGAAGCAATTTACTTCACGGAACTCGACGGCCAGCGCGCGGCATTGATGGTAATCGATCTTGCTGATCAGTCTGAGGTGCCGGCCTACGCGGAGCCCTGGTTTCTCTCGTTCAATGCGGACGTAGAGTTCCGCATTGCAATGACTCCCGCAGACCTCGAGAAAGCTGGGCTCGACAACCTGGCAAAGGTGTGGGCCTGAGGCTATTGCCTCAGGTCTTCCACCTCTGACACCGTCTGCGGCTTGTGTGGGCCTAGCCTCCTCGCCCCGTCGGCGGTGATGAGGTAGTCCTCTTCATTGCGAATGCCGCCGAACTCGCGCCACTTGTCTAACTCATCGAAGTTGATGAACTCGGTACAGTGGTTCTCCGACCGCCACAGGTCCATGAGTTGTGGTATGAAGTAGACACCGGGTTCTACGGTGATGACGAAGCCCGGCTCCAACTCGCGTGCGAGCCGCAGCGATTTCAGGCCGAACTGTTCGCTCTTGGGCTTGCCGGCGTATCCGACGATCACCTCGCCCAGATTCTCCATATCGTGAATATCGAGCCCCATCATGTGACCGACACCGCATGGGAACACCATGGCGTGCGCTCCAGCCTCGAGGGCCTCGTCGGTGTCGCCCTTGAAGATGCCGAGGTCCTTTAGACCGTCAAAAATCACACGGGCGGCCGTGAAGTGTGTGTTTCTATTGGGCACGCCCGGCGCGAGACCTGCAACAGCCGCGTCGTACGAATTCAGGACCAGTTCGTAAATCATCTTCTGCTGTTCGGTGAACTTCTTGCTGACCGGGAACGTTGACGTCAGGTCGCCTCCATAGCCCATTGACGTCTCGGCACCAATATCCAGAAGGAAAAGATCTCCGTCGGACGTCACGTTGCTATGGTCGTGGTTGTGCAACGTTTCGCCGTGGATCGTGGCGATCACCGGGAAGGATATCCGACCACCGGCTGCAATGGCGATGCGCTCCACCTCGGCAGCAACCTCGGCTTCGACCATGCCGGGGCGGACCATACGCATCGCCGCCGTGTGCATTGCCACAGAAGTCTCGACCGCCTTCTCGAGTTCGGCGACCTCCTCGTCCGTCTTGTGGTTCCGCTGATTCACGACCGCCCAGATGAACTCCTCGGATGACTGATCACCCACTTGTGACGGTGGGATGTCCAATAGTTCCGACAGCTTCAGCGTTGTCTCGGCGCGATATGGAGGAAGGAAGCGTACCGGACGCCCTGCGGCCAAAGCGTTCTGCACAACGTTGCCCAGATCGGACAGTGGTTGCGTGTCGCTCACGCCTACCTTCTCTGCCCGCGAGGCTATTGTGGGCAGGTCACCCATCCACACGATGTAGTCGATGGTCAACTCGTCACCGAAGATCGTGGTTTCACCGGAGTCGATGTCAATGACTGCCGCGAGGTCGGCTTGATCGAGGCCGAAGTAATAGAGGAATGTGCTATCCTGCCGGAAGGAGTAGCAGTTGTCCGCGTAATTCATCGGGCTTTCGCTATTGCCCGGCAACAGCAGGATGCCGCTATCGAATTGCGAAGCCAGGGCGGCACGGCGGTTCACGTAGGTTTCGCGCGAAAACATGGACTCGACCTTTCGTTCTGAGATTTCACCGGTTGGCGGACATGAATTATAGCGTAGAGGGCGGGGCGGTAGGCCCGAAGTCCAACGGACCAGCCCCAACACGTTAGATTCCTCAGGCTTTGTGTCGTCTCGATTTCAGGAGATTCTTTGAAGTCCTTTCAGATAGATTCGCGCTTTCACCTTCGCGCTACCGCGAACTCGCGCTTTGTGATCGCGGCACTCGCACTGCTTGTTAGTTCCCCCATTTGGGCGCAGGAGAACATCAACGCCGACGCCGGGACGTACCCCATTGATCCCTACGACGCGCCGCGCCCCAGCCTCCGTGCCCTGGCGATCGACGAGGAGATCAATATCGATGGGCAGTTGGATGAGGCAGCCTGGAGTAGAGCCGAATCCACATCCGGCGAGTTCATACAGATTCAGCCCAATCCTGGTTACCCAATGACCGAGCGCACGGTCATTCGAATCATGTACGACGAGCACAACGTCTACATCGGTGCCGATCTGTATGACTCCGAGCCCGATCAGGTGAGCATCCCCGGGCTCGAGCAGGATTACCAAACCCACGACTCCGACATCTTTGGGATCTCGATCGACTCGTACTACGACAAGCAGAGCGCCTTCTTGTTTGCTGTGAACCCCGGTGGCGCCGTGTTCGATGCCCAGTCGTTCAACGACAGCCGCTACATCAATCGCGCCTGGGAGGGTGTGATCCACGTCAAAACCACGATTCACGACGAGGGGTGGACGGCGGAGATCGCGATTCCGGTCACGACCCTTCGGTTCTCCTCGAGAGACAGTGTGATGACGTGGGGGCTCAACTTCTCGCGACGCATCCGCCGCAAAAGCGAGGAGGGGAATTGGGCGCCGCTGCCGAGGCAGTTCCGGTTGTACAAGATGTCGCGCGCCGGCACTCTTACCGGCCTGCGAAATCTCCAACAGGGACGCAACCTCTATGTGAAGCCGTACGTGAGTGCAGCTCGCCAGGATGGTGAAGAGTTCACCGCGGGTGCCAACAACGAGTATGATGCGGGCTTCGATGTGAAGTATGGAGTGACGTCCCGGCTCACTCTCGACCTGACGGCGTTCACCGACTTCTCTCAGGTGGAGGTGGACCGGGAGCAGGTGAACCTCACGCGGTTCTCGCTCTTCTTCCCAGAGAAACGGGATTTCTTCCTCGAAAACGACGGGGTGTTCGCCTTCTCCGACATCGCGCTCAGGAACTACCGCACGGGATCGTCCAACAGGAATTTCAACCTGTTCCACTCGCGCCGCATCGGTCTTTCCGAAGATCGTGAACCACATCCAATCGCAGCCGGTGGGCGTCTCACGGGACGCGTCGGAGGCCTCGATGTTGGCCTCCTGAATGTGCAGACGACAACCGACGGCGACTTGCCTGCCGAGAACTTCTCTGTGGTTAGGCTCAAAGGGGACCTCACCGGCAACTCGGATGTTGGTGTCATACTCGTGAACCGCCAGGGCACCAGTACGGGAGCAACAAGCGATTACAACAGATCGTTCGGCGTGGATGCCAATTTCAGGCTGCTTCGGAACATGGTGGTCAACTCCTATCTTGCCGCTACCGACGAGCCCGATGCATCCGGGAACCGGGTGGCGGGAATGCTCCAAGTAGCATGGCGGGACCCTCTTTGGGATATGTCAACTTTGGTGAAACACGTGGGTGATGGCTTCAGCCCCGAGGTTGGGTTCGTAGACCGAAGAGGTGTCCGGCAACTCTATGCGACGCTAGGTGCTCATCCCGAACCGGACGTCCCGTTCCTGTTGCGGGTCAATCCGCACGCGGAGGTTCGCTACTACTCGGACCTCGACTGGACTCTCGAAACCCGGGAACTCAAGGGCGGTTTTGGAGTCACGTTCATGGACGGCAGTGTGTTGACGCTGGGATATGAGGACAGTTTCGAGCGCCTGGCCGAACCAACATACATTGCCGGCGTGGAGGTGCCGACTGGAAACTACGGATTTCGCACCAAGATGGTCAGCTACAGGTCGAGTGGCGAGAGGGCGCTTTCTGGAATGGTGGGGTACAGTCAGGGTGGATTCTACGATGGTGATCGCAAGTCCGTCAGCGGCAACCTGCAGTTCCGACCCAGTCACCATCTGGCATTTGACTTCGGCGTGCAGCACAATGCCCTGAATCTCGCCGGCGACGACTTCACCGCCGACCTGTTCAGCGGCCGGTTTCGGTACGCTTTCAACACCAAGTTGTTCCTCATGGGTTTCGTGCAGTTCAACGAATCAACCGAAGACCTCGTCACCTATTTGCGGCTGAATATTCTGCACGCTCCGCTGAGCGACATCTTCCTGGTTCTCTCAGAACGCCGCAACGTGGCAAATGGAGTGTTCAGCGGTGCGACAGTCTTGGACCGGATGATCACGGCGAAAATCACACGACTAGTAGCGTTCTAGCAAAGGGCGGTAGGGCGGAAATCAAGGCCGCGGAGGAACACTGACGGCTTTTTTCGCGCGGCCTTTTAGACAAAGTAATCCGCGTATTCCGCGGCCCAATCACCAACGGAGCACCCAATGATCGCTTTCTCTCAATTGAGTCGCCGCTCAACCGTTGCCGCCCTCGCAGCGTTGTTTGTTGCCGCGTCGCATCTCTCGGCCCAGACGATAACGCCCACAGGCGGTACAGCCCCAACAGCCGACCCAGCCGACGTGTCTTCTGTTGACGCAATCATTGCAGCAATTTACGGCGTTGTCTCTGGCCCAGCTGGAGAGGAACGAGACTGGAACCGATTCCGGTCATTGTTCGATTCCGATGCCCGGTTGATTCCAACCTCGCCGGCACGGGATGGGGTGAGCTTCAGCGCTCGAATGTCGAGCGTGGATGGCTATGTCGAAGGCGCATCCTCG
>JBDGYW010000050.1:0-16539 GCA_039588935.1 Gemmatimonadota bacterium
GCGGAGCCGAAGTCCCACGAAATGAACGCGTTGTCCAGATAAGTGTGCTCACGGTCCATCTCAAACACGGCCGGTATGCCGGCTGCCATGAGATCGGCAACTACAGCCTCGGGCAAATAGCCGCTCGCGTCATACTCGATGGTGCCGTGGTTCACGATCATGTTGATGTTCGCCCTGAACTCGAGTCCGCCGATGTTCGCGTTCGTGAAATCGATCCGCAGCTTCGATGCGTCAATCAACTGTTCCTTTGCGCCACTCGTGTAGTCGATCTGAAGCGTGTGTTCGACGTATCCGGCGATGTCTACTTCCTGGGCTCGGAGGTGTGTGGGAATGAAAGACACCAGAGCGAGCAGTGCGGCAGCGGACCGAGTCATCATCGTGACCGAATGCGACGGGTCAAGGCCGCGCGCGTGAACAGAGACGGGTCCGGCTCGTCTGTGAATGTGATCTCTACGGTTTCCATGAGTGTCCGCGAGCCTTCGCGGTGGTTGACCATTTCCATTTTGAACGGAGTCTTCCGGCCATCGACCACTTGGAACTCGGTCAAGAACAGCGTCTTCACGTGCTCTCCGTCTCTGAAGTACTCGATGCGTCTGCTGAGATTGTCGTCGATACTCGCCCATATGAAGAGGGAATCGTATGAAGGTCCGCTCGGCGTAGGCACCGCTCGCAACTTCACGGAGGATACGCCATCCACTTCTTCCTGTCCGAGTACCTCCGCGGTGTAGTCCTCTGTGAAGTCACCTTGTGCGAGATCTTCGTAATTGAAGTCAGACCCCATGGCGCTTTGATTGCGCGTGTGCCCCGCGAAATGGCGGGTGACGTCGCGCCGTCTCATGTAGTACCAGATGTTATCTCCGCCGTCGAGGAGCAGGATCTTGTCGCCGGCCACTCTGGCAGGTTCGTCGTATGCCATCAGTGAAACATCGCCGTTCAACGAGGACCAGGATCGAACCGTGAAGGTTCGCAAAGATCCGCCCGACGTGGTAATCGTTTGGCGCATAACGCCGTATGAGTGCGGAACACGTTCGGCGTCATCGATTCTCTGCAGCCAGGAAGCGCCATCCTCCTGCGCCTGTGCCGGAACAGACCAGGTCACCGCTACCGCGGCACAAATCAGCATTGCCGTGACGGACCGAAAGACAAACCGGTGAGTGCGTCGCCAGGGTTTTTCCATTCTAGGTAGCATTATTGACTCTCCTCGACTTCTCCGCGTGAGAGAACGCGGAGCGTCGCTGGCAATACGAATACTGTGGCGAGGAAGCAGGTGCCGACACCCATCAAGAGGACCACACCGAAGCTCGCCATTCCTCGCATCTCATAGAAACCGACGCTACCGAAACCGATCATCGTGGTTACCGAGGTGAGCAGGATTGCCTTGCCAACGAATCGGAAGCTGTTAGACACCCGCTCAACTCCCTTGCCCGGTTGTTCGCTAAACCGGTGCAGGGCGTGGACACCGTCATCGATTCCGATCCCGAGTATGATTGGCGTGGCGATCAGGTTCATGTAGTTGTATTTCATGCGGAATACGTACATCAGGCCGAGCATGAGCAAAGTGCCCACCGCGAGCGGGATCAGTGCCAGGAGTCCGCGCGGCCCTCGGAAATGGACCACGAGAAGCAATGCTATCACACCGAGGGCAAGTAGCGCCGCAGATCGCCCGTCCGCAAGCGTGGAATCCATCATTACGATCATCAGCTTTTCGGTCCCGATCACATCTGGATCCACCGCTTCCGTCTGAGCTGCAAACCTGTCCAAGTCGATTCGGTTCCAGAGGTTCCGGCGAGGAACGACATGAAGGAGGAAGCCGTCGCCCTCACGCGGCAGGAACGAACGCCTGACATCGCCCGGCAGGTCGGCTAGCGCAATCGGTGCCGGGTTGGTCATCTGATCCAGATTACCCTTGAGCCGGTGCGCCCATACCTCTGCTATCTGTTGCATCAATGGTTCGTCAGTTCCCTCGGACATCAAAGCGAAGAGCGTCGGTAGAAGCGCGGTAGGATCCGTCTCGCCTGTCTCTGAATCAACCCCGGTTATCCTGTCGATGACATCTACGATTCTGTCTAGACCTGCGGTGAAAGCGAGGTTCGACATGAGATCGACGTTGTCCCACAGCCGCTCGATCTCGAGAGCCAGAGCCTCACCGTCGCCGGGCGTCCAGGCAGCTCTGATTTGTCTGAGCGGGCCGCTTCGGAAGGCTTCGAGTCTGGGGCTGTACTCAGCGAGCCGCTCGCCCGACGGCAAGAAATCACTGATGGCATTGACATCGCCAACCTCGGGCACGCGGCGAAACTCCTCCTTGAACTCGCGGCCTTCCTCGACCGATTGCGTCACCATCCATGCGGCATGGTCGGATGTGCCGAAGCGTTGAGGTATCTGGCGCTGTAGCTCCACCGAACGTAGGCCCTCTGCCTCGAGCTCGAGGAAGTCGTACTCGTAGGCGGTGTGTTGTATCGCCCAGGCAGATGCGGCGACCAAGGCAGCGGTGACAGCCAAAAACAACCCCGGACGCCGCCAGCCGGCGGCGGCGATCGACCCGATCCATGCGTACCCCACGTTCTCGGTGTCCGACTCGGAAACGTCCATAACCGAGGAGTCGGTCGACCTGACTCGGTCCCGCCTTCGCTCTCTGAGCACCAGAAGCGCCGGTAGGGTCAGGAAGATGGCGACCAATGTCAGCAGCACCCCGAGCCCGGAAGCGGTCCCAAACTCCGAGACTCCACGCGTGTCTCCAACCAGGAGCGTGAAGAACGCGAGAGCGGTGGTGACGCCGCCGATGATCACCGCCACCCCCGTACCTCCGAACATCTGGGAAATCGCTTCCTCGAGACCTTTGCTGCGACTCCGCTCCTCCTGGAACCGCGTGACGATATGGACCGAGAAATCGATCCCGAGACCCAGCAGGACGAGGCCCATCATAGCGGTGAACAGGTTCAGCGAGCCGTAGATGAGCTGCAACGCTCCCATTGTCCAGAAGATCCCCGCCAGTAATGGCGCTAGCGCAAAGACCGGTACCACCCAGCCCCCCAACGTCCGGGCAAGCAATAGGTATATCAGGCAGAGCGCCACGATCGAGAGCAGCACCGTGTAGAAGCCGACGCTGTTCATCTCATCCTGGGAGATTTTCGCCATTCCCGTGGTGCTTGCGTACACATCTGGGTGGTTTGCAGCCACCTCGGCGATCACCGCCTCGACTTGTTCGACAGTTTCGATTGTCAGGTCTATCTCGGTGACACTCGCAGTGGGGGTGCAGGAGATCAGCAGCATCTGCCGATCGAGAGACAACATCCAAGGCTCGCCGACAGAAAGTGCATCAGCGGCCTCGCCAATGGACTGGGGAGGGGTATCGCCTGCGATGGTCGAATGCAGCAACTCGAGGGATCGAGTCAGCCCCAACACACCGCGGGCGATGTCGACTTCGTCCCTGCGCATGTTGGATTCGCTTTCAGTGTACTCTCTCTCGTAGTCGTCGTTCAGACCACGCAACGCACCTACTAGAGTCCAGTCCTCAAACGATCGCAACGATCGGTCGAACTGCTCTGGTTTCAGCAACACGAATCCGTGCTCACGTATGAAGTCGACCGGCAGCTTTCCCCACACGTTATGGAGCACTTCGAGTGACTCCAACCTCGGTTCCAGCTCTTCGGCCATCGCGACAATGGCGTCGCGTTCCCCCTCGAGCGCCACGACGATCGACGGCTCACCGAACCGCTCTTGCACATCACGATACATCTGAACCGTTCTGTCTCCCTCAGGGAGCAGGTCGGTCCAATTCATGCTCAGCTCGAGGTGCCCGGCTAGGTACAGGCTGACGACAGTCATCAGCCCGACGAAGCCGAGTGTCCACCGTGGCCTTCGGATAGCCAAACCGGTCAGTGTTGTTACCCACCTGGGGGGATGATTGGAAGTCATGATTCAACAGCTCCTAGTCCCCGCACTATGAATCGGCGGGTCTCTTCGGCTAGTACGGGATCCTCTAAGGGGCCCGGCGCGTTCATCACGCTCGGGACAAGCAGATATACGGTGTCCAGCAGGCCGAAGACGAGCCAAATAGCGGCCTTTCGGTCGAGCGGTTTGAACTGACCTGCTGCAACACCGTCCTGAAAGATGGTGTCGAGCGTACCACCAATCCGGCTCAACTTTATCTCTTCGGTACGCTCTCCGAAGAGCCGCATCAAGTCGAAATCTTCGACTGCGACGTTCATGACAGGATGCTGGCGCACCATTGAGGAATAGAAGTCCAGCAGAGAGTGCAGGCGGCCCAGCGGATCCAGGTCAGGAGGCAGGCCCGCCTCCCAGGCATCTGTGGATTGAGTAATGATTGCCTCCAGCAATTGAAGCAGGAGGTCTTGTTTGTCTTTGAAGAGATCGTAGAACGTGCGCTTGCTCATGCCCGCCGCGCGGCAGACATCTTCCACCGTAGTCTTTTTGAAGCCGAAACGAACAAACAGTGGCTCCGCCGCCTCGAAGAAGCGCCGGTGGTTCGCAGTCAGCTGTCCCTGCTCTGCGCTTGCAGACGAGCTTCGAGAGTCCGGTTTAGACGCATTCATGGGCTTGGAATCCCCTAGTCAAGTTTCTACGTCCTCTCCACACCTGCATAATAAACGAATACACGAACATACGCAAGACGTTTACATGATTCAGTTCGCGAGTGCACTCGGTGTTTGGGGGGCGGGACGAGCGGGAGGTGAAGAGGCCGCAGGGTGGAGTAGTAGCTTCGGGAAGACTACTCCAACAACCGCTCCACATCCTCTCTGCTCAGCAGGTCCGCATCGATCCTGTCGCCGATTTCCTGTGCGCGTGCGAGCTGTTCGGTCAGGTCATCGATTGACGCGGTTCCATCCTGGAAGCGAAGCATGCCAATGCGAAGGCTCTCGAGCGCGGCAACCGCCTTGGTGAGGTCCTCTCCTGTATGACCCACTCGCCGCAGGATCTCAGCGTCACGTTCCAGTCTCCGGACCAGGGTCGGAACTTCCGGTACCTGGGTCTGGACATCCTCAGGAAGTGCATCGAAAACGGCAACCGCAGCTTCCCCGAGCACCAGTTCGGTGGCATCAGTGGACGGGAGAAACGCGGGGGCGGTTTCCCCCATGCGGAAGCCGGCCATCTTGAAGAAGACACGCCCAACACCGCTGGCCCATATCCGATTCCACGCACCATTGAAGCGGCGCATCCATTTGCCTTTTCTGACCGCCTCCGCCTCCTCCTCTTGGATTTGGGATTCCGCAAGCAGCGCCGCGCGGATGTCATCGAAGCTGTACCCTGCTCCCAAAACCCGCCGAGCAGCTATCACCAGCTGCCCAAACAATATGAGTGAGAGAATATGGAGACCCGTCAACTGGTCTGGTTCACCGGGAGAGAAGACCAGCATGGTGATGACGATCGCTGTACTTACTTCGGCATTCCGGAGGAAATTGCGTACGATGGGTGGTGCCCGGAGTTCCCTGCCTCTTGCGTCACTGATCGCAGTGGCCATCTCGTCACCGTTCGCAAACCGCTCTGAGGGCCGCTTCTCGAGACAACGATCGATAACCTCAGCGAGCTTCGGAGACACTTCCGAATGGACCGAGACGATGGATGGCGCCGGTTGGGTAACGTGCTTGGCCAGAAGGGCCGGGACGGTCGTTGCTACGAATGGTGCTCTCCCTGTCAACGCATAAAACGCGGTGGCGCCAAGGGAATACAGATCGCTCCGGCCATCGACAGGTTCACCGGATGCCTGCTCGGGGCTCATGAATCTGGCCGTGCCGATGACTTCACCATCGGAATCGGCCCCTTGGCCGGCAGTGACATGCGCAATTCCAAAATCGGCGATCAGAGACCTGTCGCTCGCGCGTTCGATCAAGATGTTGTCCGGTTTTACGTCACGATGCACGACACCGCATTGGTGCGCGTAGCCCAACGCCCACGCGATCTCCTGCAGCAGTTTCATTGCTGCTCGCGGTGTGAGCGGCCCGGATCGTTCTACTCGTTCCTTGAGTGTTTCACCGTCGATGTAGCCCATGACGAAGAAAACGAGATCATCGTGTTCCTCAACCGCGTAGATCGGGACAATGTTGGGGTGTGAAAGCCCTGCAGCGGTGCGTGCTTCGTTCAGAAACCGGTCACGTAGAGTTGTCTGTCTGGCTAGTTCCGGCGGTAGAAGCTTAATGGCGACGAGTCGATCCAGGGCCACGTCGCGTGCGAGGAGGACGATTCCCATACCTCCTCGACCAAGCTCTCGTTCAAGCGAATATCGGCCGGCGACTGCCTCCTGGAGATCCAGGAATTCCGGGCTAACCGCGTCAGGCATATCGGGTGCTTCGCATCATGCCGCGGCAGAACAAGATGACCCGGCGCACTGTGATCTCAGGGTGCTGGTTGACCCTCGCCAGGATCGGTTGTTGGACGTTCCGGTCGATCCTTGACGATGACGCAGCGGTGGCAGGAAGTGCAACACACCTCCTGAACGATCTTCCCCTGGCTGGAGATCGGCGGGCTCACGTTTAGGGCCTTTCCGCACCTCGGGCACAGGAGAGGCTCCCAGGTACGTGCAAACGTTTCCCGTATCCGTGCCGACTCGTCGGCGGAGAATGTCGCTGGCGTAATGAAATCGGGCGTGTCCGTAGCTCCCTCCCGCTTCATTGCCTAATGTATACTTGATTTGCATGGCTGACAAAAACCTCGGACTCTATTGATCCCGTACGAAACGGAGGCGTCACTGGATTCCAGGACCGAGGCGTTGAGATTTCTTGACAGAGAGACGGGTGCGGTCAGAGAAGAAACGATCTACGGCCGGGCCGCGCTCGAATTTGCGTACCGGACAGGTCTTGGCAGAGCTGCTCTGCGAATCCTGCCGCACGGCATGCTCAGCCGCATGTACGGCGCCTTGAACCGCCTGCCGGCGAGCAGGAACAAGATCCCCGGGTTTATCGAAAGCCTGGCCATCGATGCTAGTGAAGCCGAGTTGCCGGTGTCGGAATATCGCTCGCTCGATGAGTTCTTCTGTCGACGTCTCAAACCTGATGCCAGGCCGGTGGACAGATCACCGTCTCGATTTGTTTCCCCCGCCGACGGACGGACGATGGTATTTCCCGCAGTTGCCGATCGTGAGTTCCAAATCAAAGGCTGTCGCGTTCGTTTGACCGAGCTGCTAGAAAGTCCCGCGATGGCTGAGTTCTACCAAGATGGTACGGCCATCGTTGTCCGGTTGGCTCCCAGCGATTACCACCGATTCCATTTTCCGGCTTCGGGGATTGCGACAGACGCGCGACTCGTGAACGGGCGCCTGCACTCCGTCCATCCGTTCGCTCTGGAAAGCAGAGCCCCCAGCTTCCGAAACAAACGCACCATCACGCATCTGGACAGCGAGAGCTTTGGGCACGTCACGCTGATTGAGGTCGGTGCCTTTGCCGTGGGTACGATCGTACAGACCTACGTTGCGGGGCCGGTAGAACGAGGTCAGGAGAAAGGCTACTTCCGGTTCGGAGGCTCTACCGTGGTCGTGCTGATTCCGGCAAACCGCATTGTCGTGGACGAGGATCTGATCGCCGCAAGCGAGCGGGGACTCGAGACTTTCGTCAGGATGGGTACCTCAATAGGAAGCGCAGCTTCCAGATGAACCACGCACCACGCCCACGCCTTTGGTTCGAGCCGCGGGCGTGGTAGACCGCAGTACTCAGCGACAGCTAGTTGCCGTCAGGCCTGTCCGAGTTACTTGCCGAGTCCGGCGCTGTCCAGAACTCCGTGTTGCTGTATCCAGTGGCGGATGCGCTACCGCCATAGAGCAGAGCGTTGAATAGCACCTTGAAGGTGCCAAACGGCTGTCCCCTCCATTGTGGACGGAAGCCCAATAAGATCACGTGCCCGTCGCCGTGAACGACATCCAAAGCGGCAGCGTACCCCTGTAGATGTTCTTCACCGAGTAGATATCCCGAAAGTAGCGGAGATCCGCTCTTCTGGTACTTGGCGAGGGCGGTTCCTTCAAAACCTTCCAGCGTCGAAAAGACCGGACTGTAACCCACGTACACTGCTGCCCTTTCGGGCATACCTGCCATCACCGGGTGCGCCGGATCGGTCTGAATCTCGAGGATCGAGCCGCTGACGTAAAACTCGTTTCTTTCCAAATCCGCGGCAACATTCTGCACAGGTAAGTGGAGCTGCTCGATCGCGAAATCACTGCTGTGGTTCAGGCAGACCAGCGTGCCGCCCTCGCGTACGAACTCGTCGAGTTCACGTACTCCCCGATCTCCAATTCCGCCCTCATATCTCGGCGGTACCGAGCCCTTTGCGTTTCCATTCAACAAGCTCTGCGGACGTTCGGCCGGTAGCAGGATCACATCAAACCGCTCTCGCAATTGCCCGGCTTGAAGATCTCCATTGGTGATGCGGGTGTAGTCGAAATCATATGAGTCCAGTAACCACCTGGACCAGCCCTGATCCATACTTGGACGCCATGGCCGGTACAGCGCTATGCGACTTCGGACGACCGGCCCTTGCGTTGACCCGGTCCACTCCGCCCGAAGCGCGAGATCTCGAATCATCTGGTTGGCCGTCGACCGGGGGACCCCATCTATGATGTAGAGCCCACTGGTGCCGGCGTCTCCTCCCGCGCCCGGTGTACCCGGCTCAAACCGGACAGTGCCGCCTTCCCCTAAGGCGCGGTTGATGGCTCTGAACGAGTTGTTTTGAGTCGGATCCACCGCTAGCGCCGAGCCCGACCCGCTCGTCCTGCCGGGGAGTGGTACGATACCGACCGCGGTCGCATCGGTGTCGAAACCGACTCCCATCGGGCTGTCGAAGGATGTCCCAATGTCCGGGGCCGAGCGCCAGTCAACCGGCTCTCCCTCGATGGGTGCCATCGCTCCTCGGATCTCATCGGTTAGCGGCGATGCCGCAGCGTTGACACGAACTCCCATTTGGTATGGCAGGGTCCAGCCCGCAGCATCGTAGGGTTGGTCTGGAGGGCCTTCGGGGTATTCCCGCAGGTCGGGATACGTCTGCACACCCAGCACCTCACGCGCGACCTCGGCGAACTCCTGGTTCATTGGAATCACCCAGGTACCGCTGGGATAGTCGATGCCATCGAACGAAACGTTGGAAGTGAGTCTGCTTATTCTGACTCCATTGAATGCCAATCGCCTAAGCAACTCGACCGGGGCTACGGGATCGGGTTGATCCTGGGGAATGAAATACGCGTACGGCGGTTCCTGTTCGTACTTCCGAATGATGTCTCGACCTGACTGATAGCGATTGTACAGCAGATCCTCTCTGTACTTTGCGGCATAGTCGAGAGTGTAGTAGGAGGCGGTGACCATGTAGTCCACCCCATCTTTGAGTCGCCACCAGCCACCCTTCCAGGGACTTGCGTAGAGAGTCTGGGGACGCAGATCGCGAGCATTGGGTGGAAAATCGTTGATCGTGTAGAAGTGTGGTGTTGCGTATCGATAAAGCGCGGTCTCCGTCCAGAATGCCGCGATGTGTTGGAGCATCGGCAGGTAGTCGATATACCCGGGATACCATGCATCGAACGGCTCCATGTGGGTCGCGCCTTCTTGGCCGTTCTGCTCGAGCCCTTGTGCCATTGCCATGCCAACCATGTTGACCGTGCGTGACATTAGTGGAGGTGCGTGGCTTGCAATCGGTTCGGCGAACGGAGGCAGCCAGATCCGTGTCGGAAACGGGGAACTCTGGTGGTGAACGAAGATGATGTGTGGTTCCCAGCGCCGCCACGTGCGCGCCACCACGCGTGACTCAGGCACGTTCATCATGTAGGCATCACGGTTGTTGTCGTGCCCGATGTACTTCTGATACAGCACCGGTGGAGATGAGATCTCGTACGGTGTGCCGACATTGGAGTGATACCAATTCGCAACGATGTTCTGGCCGTCCGGATTGAGGGATGGCCAGAGCATCAAGATCACGTTGTCTAGGATCGCAGCGGTCCGAGGATTGTCCGCGCCGGCGAGTATGTCGTACGCGAGTTGAATTGTGTGCTGTGCCCCGGCCACTTCGCTTGCGTGTAGTCCACCGTCGATGTGAACAAACGCCTTCCCTTCGATAGAGAGCCGCCGAGCTTCATCGTCAGTCAGTCCCACCGGGTGCGCCAGGCGCTGAGCGATTTCTCGGTAGCGTTCGACGTTTGCCAGATTCTCGGGGCTGGATATCAGGGCGAAATACCATTCTCGGTCTTCCGACGTCCGGCCGACTTCCACGAGAGTCAGCAAATTGCTCGCGGTGTCAAGCTGCCTGAAGTATGCCAGCGACTCATCGTAGGTTGCTAATCTGAAGTCTGCCCCAGGTGCAAAGCCTAGCACCGATTCTGGAGTCGGTATTGCCGTCTGCTGGGCAGCAGTCGACTGGGGTGAGAATGTGAGCGCAGAGATCAATGCTGTGAAAATCAAGGCGAAACCAAAATAGCCGTTGCGGTTCATCGGGCCCCCGAATGTGACGTGTCCTCCTCCTCCGTGCGCAGTAGTATACACTGAGGACCGGCCCGCGCGACCCAACCGCATCGCAACTTCGGCGGCTGCCGGTCTTGTGTGCTTAGATTGAGTGGAAGAAATCTCCGTCTAAACGAGACGCTAAGTGACTGATACAATCCAGCAGGCTGACATGGTGGAATACCTGCAGCCTACGTCCTTCATCGATTGTGGGGCTTCAGCGGTCGTCGACTATGCGAACGGCGTGGCCGGTCGCGAGTCCAACGACGTCGATAAGGTCAGGGCCCTGTTCTACGCGGTTCGAGATGACATCCGGTACGATCCCTACAGCATCGATCTGCGGCCGGAGGGGATGCGAGCGAGTGCGGCCCTCCAGAAGAAGCATGGCTTTTGCATCACCAAGGCTGTGCTGCTTGCCGCCGCAGCTCGGGTGATAGGTGTACCCAGCCGGCTCGGTTTCGCCGACGTCAAGAATCATCTGAACACCGAACGCCTCAAGCAGATCATGCAGACCGACGTATTTGCGTTTCATGGGTACACCGAGCTGTTCTTGGGAGGTTCGTGGGTGAAGGCTACTCCTGCTTTCAATCGCACCCTGTGCGAGCGCTTCAATGTCCAGCCTCTCGAGTTCGACGGTGTAAACGACGCATTGCTCCAACAGTCAGATAGAGCTGGAAAGCGATACATGGAGTACGTGACAGACCACGGACAATTCGCCGATCTGCCCTATGATCTGATGATCGCCACCTGGGAAAAGCACTACCCGACACTCATGGCCGAGGGTGGCCACGAGCTGTCAGGGGATTTCCAGATGGACGCTACCGCCGAAAACGCATCATGAAGTCAAAACACAAAACCATCGCAGGAGATCTTCAGGCAATACCGGGAGTGGGGCCCAGCATCGCTCAAGACCTGCGAGACCTCGGCTACTCCAAAGTCGCCGACTTGAGCGGCGCGGATCCCGAACGGATGTACCGGGATCTGTGTGCGTTACGTGACGCGCACATAGACAGATGTGTCTTATATGTATTTCGTTGTGCGGTGTATTGCGCGGACAGTGAAACGTATGACACCGAGTTGCTGAAATGGTGGAACTGGAAAGACCGGGGGTAGCGCGACCCGCGGCCTTCCGGTTCCGAAATCTCACATCCGTCCTTGGAGTTCGTCCGCGATCCAAGTTGCGTCGTAGACTTTCCTGAGAGCCTCGATGATCCCCGCCGAGTGAACGCTCACGGTCCTGCCGACATCATCGCTGAAGATGAAGCGATTTGGCAGGAACTGGATGTTGCCGTCGAATACGAGTCCGACCACCTCGGCATCGCGATTGATCACAGGGCTTCCCGAGTTGCCGCCGATGATGTCGCTGGTTGAGACGAAGTTGATCGGTGTCGATAGATCGAGCATATCCCTGCGCTCTTGCCAACGGGGTGCCAGTTGCCAGGGCAGTTCGTCGTCGAACTCGGCCGCGCGCGCAAACAGTCCGTACATGGTGGTTTTGTACGGTGCAAAAGTCCCGTTCATGCGGTAGCGCCTCACGACACCGTCTGTGATGCGCAATGTGAAGGTTGCATCTGGCGGCATCGCTCTGCCGTAGGCGGCGAAGATCGCCTGGCCAACGAGTTCGGCGTTGGCAGAGATTGCCGCATTCAGAGGTGCGGCGCGCTCTGCGACAGCCATCGCCAGCGGGCTGATCTGTCTAGCGACGACGATCATCGGATCGTCTGATACCTCGACGGCGGCCGCGCCTCCATCAAGGAGAGCTTGCCGCGCATCGGTGTTTGCCAGTGCTGTACCGGAAACCAGTGCTTCTGCTGCTGCCTCAGGGGTTTTTCCGGCGAGCATCGTCTGAAGGAAGGGGTCGCCGGCCGGCAACTCTTCCTGAGCAGCTCGTAGCTGTGCGGTCAGGTTGAGCCGTTCAGCCTCGAGATCGAAAGAGGCATCACGCCCCAACTGCGCACGGATGCTATCCAGAGATTCTCCGCGGAATTCCGGTCGCCGCAGGGGGTTCGGGAGAACCTCCTGCTCAGGTAGGCGCACGAGCCTTCCGGCCCATGTCAACAATTGTGATCCCCCAAAGCCGTACCACCGGCGTTCAACCGCAAAGGCTGCAAGTTCATCCTGCGCGGCGGCAATCTCGTCCCATGCGCTACCATACTGGGCATGCAGCGTGGGATCGCCGGTGATGCGATTCCGGAAATCCCGCTCGAACGCTTCCTTCCGCGCCATCTTCTCTTCGTCCAACAGTCCGGTGAGGTACCCGGTTACCGCCTTGTGCGAGTTCTCGAGGCCAAAGATCCTGTTCTGGTACCGCCGGAGATCCTCTTCGCTTCGCGCCGCAAGTTGCCTCGTGACTTCCAGGTTCCGTTCATAGCCGGCCAACTGTGCGGGATACTGCACGTCGCGCAGGTACTCCATCTGCGCCTTTGTGAGAAGCCGCCCGGTAGAGCCGGGGTTCCCGGTAATGAAGACCGCCTCACCTTCGGACGCACCATTGGCGCTCCAAGTGAAATAGTGGTCGGTCACACGAGGAGCGCCATTCTCGTAGACGCGGAGTAGCGTCAGGTCCATGTCGTAGCGCGGGTATGTGAAGTTGTCGGGGTCTCCACCGAAGAATGCCGCCTGGCCCTCTGGAGCCATCACCAGCCGGATGTCGGTGAAGCGTCGGTAGCGATACAGTGAATACATTCCGCCCTGATAGAATGTGACCACTTGGCAATTGAGGCCGGTGGCCTGTGCACACTCGTCTTGGATCTCGGCAATCGTGGCGTCGCGTTGCTCCACTTGACCTGCGGCCGTGGAAGCAGTAACGGCTTGACGGATGCGCGCGGTCACGTCCTCCATCGACTGCAACTGATCTGCCCACATCCCCTCACACGCCTTCTCGTCAGCCCGATTTTGCGCCACGAAGCCGGTCTCCTGGTAATTGGAATCGGCGGGCGAGCTGGAGCTGATGCAGGCTCGTGCGCAGTGGTGGTTCGTCATGACGAGGCCGTCGGCCGATACGAACGAGGCGGAGCACCCGGGGATCCGCACCGACGAGAGCCTTACATGCTCAAGCCAGGCTTGATCGGGATGGAAGTCGTAGGCCTCGCCCCAGTAGCTCAGTGGCGGAGCATCAAACGTCCACATCGTACCGAATTCCTTCACGAAGCCGGATGACGTGGATTGTGCTTGCGCTGCGTGAGTAGTGGTGACGAGAAGGAGGGTGACTACGAGGAGCCACAGCAATTGGTGCGGTCGGTTCGTGTTCATTGTTCGTTCGCCTGATATGTAGTTCAAAAGCGCCAGTGACCGGACAGAACGATTTTGAAGGGTCGAATGTGGCCGGTCACACTGCACAGGGTATCTTGGAAAAGAGTAGCCGTCGTGGTTCGGTGTCAACAAGAGGCGGCAACCACTGCAACTCTGCGGTAGCCTCCGCCCGGTAAACGTCTGTCCCGTTGATCACGTCTCAGACAAACAGACTACGATTGTTGGATTCGAGCAGGGGTGGTGAATGACAAAGCTGTTGGAGTTCGCGCGATTGTCTGGAGGTCCCGGAACCGGTGCTGTTGCGTTCTTCCTCACGGCAGGTATCGCTGCGTGCGGCCAAGGCACCAATAGCGGCGCGGCGAGTGTACGCGACAGCGCAGGTGTCGTGATCGTGGCGAGCCGAGCGCCAGAATGGTCCCAAGGGGCCGGCTGGCGGGTTGCAGATGCGCCGTTCTTCGAGGTCGGTTCCGTCGAGGGAGCGCCTGAATACCAGTTTCAAAGGATTGAGGGGGCTGTGAGGTTGGAGGATGGCCGGGTGGCGGTCGCGGACGGTGGCTCCGGTGAAATCCGCTTCTTCGACCAATCCGGCACGTTCCTGAATGCAAGCGGTGGGCAGGGTGACGCCCCGGGTGAGTACCGCATGATATCCGGCCTCGGTTCGGGGCCAGGGGACTCCTTGTGGGTATTCGATTACGGGAATCGACGGTTCACCGTATTGACCACTGAAGGGGAACCACACAGGACGGTTTCCTTGGGAGGCTTTCTGTCTGCGGCGGGCGCTGTCGGCAGGTTGCCCAATGGTGCGTTTGTCGTGAAGGAGGGTTGGGGGCGCGCGGTGCGTGGGGCGACACGCACTGGCCTTGCGCGTGACCCAGTCGCCGTCGCCGTGTTTGCTCCGGACGGCTCCTCGCCCGACACATTGGGGATGTTCCCGGGGCGTGAGGTGTTTATCAGTGTCGAGGATGGCCGAGCGGTAATGAGCGCTCCCCTCTTTGCCCACAACACGAGCGCGGCAATTCGCGGTGATGAGGTTTTCGTGGGAATCCAAGAGAACCTGGAGGTTGGCCTCTACTCAATCGAAGGTGCCCTGGTGCGACTTTTTCGCGTGCCAAACGCGGAACTCAGTTTGAGCGCTGCAGACGTTGCGGCTCGGAAACGAGAAGTGCTGTCGCAACAACCCGTGGAACGAAGGGCTGAAGCCGGCGACCAACTCGACGCCATGGACGTACCAAACTCGCGTCCTGCGTACGGTCGTCTACTCGTTGGTGCGGACGGGAGCCTCTGGGCTGCGGAGCAGACGCGGTATCCAGCGATCCCCACAAATTGGATTGTATTTGGACCGGACGGTCACTTGCTTGGCGAAGTGGCGATGCCGGAGAGGTTCACGCTGTTTCAGATCGGTTTCGACTGGGTGCTTGGGGTGGGCTTCGACGAACTGGATGTTGAGTACGTGCGATTGTATCGGTTGGAGAAGTAGCAGGCCGCGTTGTTCTGCACCTCAAAGCGTGGGTTCGGTGATGTGTTAGACCCACGCCTTCCATAGCTTGTCGCCATGAAAGCATACGAAGAACTCGATGCCTGGAAGGTGTGTCACGAACTCACGCTCGGCGTATACGAGACGACGAAGCCGATGCTCGATTCCGAACCCGACATCGCACACCAGCTCCGTCTCGCCGCATTGCTGGCGGCGGCAAAACTTGCACGCGGTGCCGGCACCGGCAACACGATGATGTTCCGTGAGTGTGCGGGGATGTCCGCTGGGCACTTGTCGGAGGTCAGTTATTACCTCAACATCGCCCATGTGATGGGGCTGGTTTCTGACGCTACGCGGCAGCGGCTCGATGCGTTGCGTGGGCGCGCCCTGTTCTACATCTGGAAGCACCTATGCCCGATACCGAAAGCACCAGAGTCCGAGACACCAATGACAGATGACGATGGGTAGGGCGTTCGCTCAGCAGCTACAGCCTGGGGGGCAACGGCCCGCGCTTGCGCATGAGGATCCCGAGTCACTCCTCGAGCTAGTCAGGACCGTCACCGCCTCAAATTTGCGGGCCACCCTGTTCGACTCGCAAGCTGAGCAGCTGGCGTTCAATCCCTCGGAGTATGCGGAGATCGACGCACGTATCTCGAATGATTCGCCGCAGTCCTCACAGACATAGTCATATGTGGGCACAGTATCTCTCTTCGCGTTTCTGGTGCTGCACGAAACCTAGTCGAGTGCGAGTCACATTACACCGGCCGACATGCTGGGTGGTGTCGCATCGCCGAAAAGTCTTTGCCAGCCGAGGAAGAACGTAGAACATCGCTAACCTCCCGGTCCGCCGTGCGCGATCCGCGGCCACCACTCATCGAATTCAAAGTTGTCGGGATTCCTGTGACAGCCATTACATGTTTGCTCGGTTGGGGTCCTTCCGCCAGCTGTCTGGAATGCCTCGTGGTCCGTCATGACACTCGACGCCATGTACAGGGATCCGGGTCCATGGCAGCTCTCACAGCCGATTCCTTCACTCTTGTCGAATGTGCTCGCGAATAATGCGTCCGGATCCTGTGCACCTGTGACGTGACAGAGAAGGCACCGATCGTCGCGTTGGGGGTTCTCCATGTCCTGGAAATGGGGACGAAAACGCGCAAGCAGCAGCGACCACTCAGTGGCCAGGCGCCAGTATGCTGCTCCGTGTCGGCTGCTGACCCACGGCACGTACTGGTTGCCGTGCTCCTGACGGATATGACAGCTCCGACAAGCTCGAGCGCCGACGTACATCGGGTGATCGCGCTTGGTTCCGCGAACGGCTCGCCGCAGGAAATGCACTTCGATCCCGTGCACAGCTCCAGTTTCGTCGCGAGAGAAGGCCACACTCCAGGG